>NZ_MWOM01000026.1:0-17057 GCF_012931925.1 Acidovorax sp. SRB_24 | reverse complement strand
GCCAGCACCAGGCGCTGGAACTGCCCGGCCGGGCCGCTCGAGGCCATCCACACCGGCGTGCCATAGGGAATGCTCTGCCGGTCCACGGCGATCGAGCGGCCCGGCGTGAGCGCCACGCCCTGCGCGCCCTTGGGGCCGAACTGCGCGTCCAGCCCGTCGAGCGGCTCTTCGCGGAAGAACACATAGCGCGGGTTGCTCCACAGCAGCTCGTTCACGCGGCCCGGGTTGGCCGAGATCCAGGCGCTGATGCCGGGCCAGGTGGCGTCGCGCACCAAGCCCTGGTCGAGCAGCCAGCGGCCGACGCTCTTGTAGGGCTGCTCGTTGGTGCCGGCAAACGCCAGGCGCACCAAGCGCGTGCTGCCGTCGGGCTCGGTGATGCGCAGCCGCCCCGACCCCTGGATGTGCAGCACCATGGCGTCGACCGGGTCGGCCAGCCAGGCGATCGCGCGGCCAGCGAGCTGCGCCTGCGCCTCGGGCAGGGTGTCAATCTGCTGGCGCGTGTACCAGGGCTTGCGCGCCGCCAGGCCCGCGGGCACGCGGTATAGCGGCACGGTGTAGCCCTTGCCCGGCTGGCGCGCGGCGTCGAGCTGCGGCTCGTAGTAGCCGGTCAGCAGGCCATCGGCGCTGCCGCTGGCGGCTTCGACGCGGTAGGGCTGCAGGCGCGCGAACATCCAGGCGCGCTGCTCGTCGGCGCTGCCCAGGCTCAGGCGGCGCACCTGCGGGCACAGCGGCGCAAAGGCCGGCGGCGGGCGCTCGCAGCTGCGCACCCAGGCGTTCCAGGCCTCGTGCAGGGCGTCCTCCGAAAACCCGGGCAGGTCCTCCCAGCGCACCGGCACCCAGCGGCTGCCGGGCTGGGCGATGGGCGCAGCGCCAACGGCGCCGCTGTCCGCGGGCGGCGCGGCGCTGGGCACGGCAGGCGCGGCGGGTCCGGCGGTGGGCAGCGGGGTGGTGGAGCAGGCGGCCAGCGTTCCTACAATCAGGGCTGTTACGGCATGGCGCAGGAGTGCAAGTTTCATGGGTCTGATTTTGCTTGAAGCGCTGTTGGCGCTCGTGGTTCTGGTGCTGATCGTCTGGTGGACGATGTTTTCGGGGCGCAAGGGCGGCGAGCTCAAGGCCCCGCCCCCGACCGAGGACCAGCGCCTGCCGCCGCCCTGAGCGGCGGGCGATGCGGGCTTGTCCTACAACCGAGTGGCTTACATGCCGATACTTCAGTTGTAACAACGCTTCGCATAATCGGCGCAGGGGGCTGCCGGGAGGGCGGACCCTTCCACCTACAAGGAGTATTCCTATGCGCAAACACATCGTCTTGGGCGCCGCAGCAGCGGCATTGCTGATCACCGGCTGCGCCGACATGAACATGTCGGACACCCAGCGCCGCACCGCCACCGGCGCCGGCGTGGGCGCGCTGGCCGGCGCGGTGCTGAGCTCGGCCACCGGCGGCAAGGCCGGCACGGGCGCCATCGCCGGCGCAGCGGTGGGGGGCATTGGCACCTACATCTGGTCGCAGAACATGGAGCGCCAGAAGCGCGAGATGGAGCAGGCCGCGCAGGGCACGGGCGTCGCGGTGTCGCAGACTGCCGACAACCAGCTCAAGCTCGACATCCCGAGCGACATCTCGTTTGACGTCGGCCGCTCCGACATCAAGGGCAACTTTGCCCCGGTCCTCGACCGCTTTGCCGCCAGCCTGCGCAACAACCCGGCCACCGATGTGCGCATCGTCGGCCACACCGACAACACCGGCAGCGATGCGATCAACAACCCGCTCTCCGTGGAGCGCGCCAACAGCACGCGCAACTACCTCACGGCACGCGGCGTCAACGGCTCGCGCGTCCAGGTCGAAGGCCAGGGCTCGTACCAGCCCATCGCCAGCAACAACACGGCAGACGGCCGCTCGCGCAACCGCCGCGTCGAAATCTTCGTGGGTGAACGCCCGCGCTGAGATCGCCCGCGCGACACCACGGCCCGCCGCGGGCATCAGTGGCTGTCGCGCAGCAGGTTGGCCAGTTCGACGGCCGACTTGACCTGCATCTTGTCGAACACGCGCGCACGGTGCACTTCCACTGTGCGCACGCTGATGTCGAGCTGATCGGCAATCAGCTTGTTGGGCAAGCCCTCGACCACGCAGCCCATGACGGCGCGCTCGCGCTCGGTCAGGTCGGCCAAGCGCGCGCGCAGGTCGTCGCGCGCATGCAGCTGGGCCATGTGCTGGGCCGACAGCGCCAGCGCCTGCTCCACGCGGTCGACCAGGACGTTGTCCGAGAACGGTTTTTCGCAGAAGTCGAACGCGCCGCGCTTGACCGTGTCGACGGCGGTGGGCACATCGGCATGGCCGGTCAGGAAAATCACCGGCATGGCGGCCACCGCACCGCGCTCCACCAAGGCATCGAACAAGGCCAGGCCGCTCATGCCCGGCATGCGCACATCGAGCAGCAGGCAGCACGGGGAGCGCTGCGGCGTGCGCTGCGCCATGCTGGCCTCGAACGCCTCGGCGCTGTCAAACGATTCGCTGGGCAGGCGGCGCGAGCGCAGCAGCCACGCCAGTGCCTCGCGCACGCTGGCGTCGTCGTCGACGATGAATACGGTGGCGTCGGTGATGGGTTGCATGGTCAATGCGTCTCTGGCGCGGGCCTGGCGAACGGGAGGGTAAAGGTAAAGACCGTACCACGCGGCGTGTGCGGGCCGTAGCCCAGAAACCCGCCGTGCTGCTCGACCACCGTGCGGCACAGGCTCAGGCCCAGGCCCATGCCTTCGGGGCGTGTCGTGAAAAATGGCGTGAACAGCTGCCGCGCAGTGTCGTCCGTGATGCCGCTGCCGCAGTCGGCCACCGAAAACTCCAGCCAACCGCTGTGCGCGTTCGATCCGGCGCGGCGCACCCGGATGTCCAGCACGCGCACGGCGATGGCCGGATCGTCCATGGCCTGCATGGCATTGCGCGTGAGGTTGAGCAGCACCTGCTCGACCATGATGCGGTCGCACAGCACCGGCTGCAGGCCCGGCTCCAGCGCCACCTGCACGCGCACGCCGAGCTTGCGCGCCTGCAGGTGCACCAGCGGCAGCACGTCGCCCAGCAGTTCCTGCGCGGGCACGGCTTCGCGCGCCTGGTCGCGCCGGCGCACGAAGTCGTGCACGCTCTTGATGACCCGGCCGGCACGTTCGGCCTGGTGGGCAATGCGCTGCATGGCCGTGCGCGCGTCCTGCAGGCCCGCCTGCAGGGCGGCGCTGTCGCTGCCCGGCCCCACTTCCAGCAGGTTCAGGGTTCCGGTGGCATAGCTGGAGATGGCCGCCAGCGGCTGGTTGAGTTCGTGGCTCAGCAGCGAGGCCATCTCGCCCACCGTCGCCAGGCGCGCGGTGGCCTGCAGGCGCTCCTGCGAGGCGCGCGAGAGCTCTTCGACCCGGCGCTGCTCGCTGATGTCGATGAAGGCGCTCATCCAGCCCGTGTGCTGGCCCACGGCGTTGATGAGCGGCGCCTCGATGATGAGCACGGGAAAGCGCGTGCCGTCCTTGCGCATGAACACCGAGTCGAAGCCTTCGCGCGGCGGCGCGGTGCCGGCCAGCCGCACCGCCTGGCGGTGCCAATACTCTTCCGCCAGTTCGGGCGGCCAATAGGGCGCCTGCGAGCTCTGGCCCAGCAGCTCCGCCGGGCTGAACCCCACCATCTCGCAAAAGGCCGGATTCACGTAGGTGATGCGCCCCTGCAGGTCGCGCGCACGCAGGCCGGTGACGAGCGAATCCTCCATGGCCTTGCGGAACGCCAGCGCGTCGCCCAGCTCGCGCTCGGCGCTGAGGCGCCGGCGGTTGTCGCGCACCAGCATCGCGACCACGGTGACGAGGGCGATCGACATCGCGGTCACCAGCGCCGTGAGCACGTTCGGGAACAGGCTGGGGGCGGCGTGCCAGCCGTCCAAGCGCAGCACCAGGGTGTTGCCGGGCAGGTCGAGCAGCTGCTGCGCGGTGAACATGCGCGTGCCGCGCCGCGCCGCGCCCACCATCGCCAGGCGGGTGCCATCGGCTTCGGTGAACGACACTTCCTGGCGACGCGTCAGGTTGTGGCCCACCAATTCGGTCAGCATGTTCTGCAGTGAATAGGTGACCACTAGGTAGCCGCCGGCGCGCCCCGCGGTGGACAGCGGCAGGCACAGCTCCATCATCTCCACGCCCAGGCCCGCGCCCTGCGGCTGGAAGTAGCTGCTGGAGTAGGCCGCGCCGCTCAGGCGCCCCGCGTTGGCACATGCCAGGGCCGTGTCCGAATGCGCGCCGTCGCTGTTGCCGCGCTCGCCTCGGGTCGGGAAGAACGGGCTCTGGGCCTGCGCCTGTACGTTCAGCGCCCTGTCGCGCCATTCGATGCCGACCAGCTCACGGTGCTCGCGCAGCAGGGCGCCCGCCTGCACCTGCCACTGCGACCCGCCCGGGGCCAGCCCCTGCAGGGCCTGGATGTTTTGCAGGTTGCGCGCCAGCGCGGTCCGCAGGTCTGCCACCGCATCGGCGGTATCGCGTTCGAGCTGGCTCTGCACCACGCTGGCCTCGTAGCGCCCCGCCAGCCACACGACGGTGACCAGCATGGCGGCCACCAGCGCCACCAGCAGCGTCCACAGCGACCAGCGCCGCCACGCGCCCTGCCAACGGCGCCACGCCCAACGGACCACGGCCGCTTTCACAAGACGCGGTGCGCCAGCGCCGGCAGCTGTGCACGCACCTGCTGCAAACGCCCCGCGTCGACCGTCCCGACCACCACGCCCGGGCCCTGTGCCTGCACGGCCAGCACGTCGCCCCAGGGATCGACCAGCATGCTGTGGCCCCAGGTGCGGCGCCCGTTCTCGTGCACGCCGCCCTGGGCCGGCGCCAGCACATAGGCCTGGTTCTCCACCGCGCGCGCGCGCAGCAGCAGCTCCCAGTGGGCTTGGCCCGTGGGAACGGTGAAGGCGCTGGGCACGAGCAGCAGGTCGGCGCCGGCGCGCGCGTGGCTGCGGAACAGCTCGGGAAAGCGCAGGTCGTAGCACACGCTCAACCCGACGCACCACGCCCGCCCGTCGCGCGCCGCCAGGCGAAATTGCACTGGCGCATCGCCCGCCTCGATGGCCCGGCCCTCGTCGTACTGCTCGCGCCCGTTGTCGAAGCGAAACAGGTGGATCTTGTCGTAGCGTGCCACGCACTCGCCCGCCGGCGAATACACCAGCGAGGTGTTGCGCACGCGCTGCGCGTCCGCACAGGCCATGGGCAGCGTTCCGCCCACCAGCCACAGGTTCAGAGCGCGCGCAATGTGGGCCAAAAAGTGCTGCACGGGCCCTTCGCCGAGGGTTTCGGCCAGCGCCAGCTTGTCGGTGTCGCGCATGCCCATGGCGCAAAAATATTCGGGCAGCACCGCCAGCTCGGCGCCTTCGGCGGCGGCGCGCTCGAGCAGGCCGCGCGCCGCCGCCAAGTTGTCAGCCACACGCGGGCCTGAAACCATTTGCACTGCAGCCACTTTCATGACGGATCTCCAGGTGGGTGGGGGGTGCGGACCGGCGCCGCCGCCGCGGGTTCAGGCGGCGCCGCGGCGCCCGCATTGTCGGAGCGGCCGCGCCGCGGCAGGCGCTGCACGCGCGGGTCGGCCCAGGTGCCGTCGATGCGGAACTCCTGGGTGGCCGCCGCGATCAGCGGGCCGCGCAGGAACACCTGCGCCAGGAAGCTGCCCAGCCCGATCACCGGGTTGATGGCGGTGGCCACGAGGGACGCCGTCATCGCATTGATCTCGGGCACCACGACGACGTGCAAATCCTGCGTCTCGTGCGCGATGTCGGCGCGCCCCTCCATCAGCACGGCCGCATTGACGCCTTTCATCTGCAGGTTGTTGGTGGTCGCGACACCGTGGTCGATGCGCACATCGCCGCGCACGAAGTCGAAGGCAAACCCGTCGCTGAAGACATCGCGGAAGTCGAGCGTGAGGCGGCGCGGCAGCGACTGCAGGCTCAGCACGCCCAGCAGCTTGGCCAGCCCCGGATCGGCCTTGAGGAACTGGCCCGCCTCCACGTCCAGGTGGACCTGGCCGGTCATTGAGGGGTAGTCGAGGCTGAGCGGCGCGCCCTGCCAGGCGACCTGTCCCTGCAGCCGCCCCTTGCCACGGCGCACCACGTCGGCCATGCCGAAACGGCGCAGCAGTTCGCCCGAGTCCCGGATGTCCAGCTGGAAGTCGAGCAGCGTGCGCCGCTGCGGCGTGCGCGCCGCGCCCGGCGCCGGCAACGCGGCATGGAGCAGGGCCCAGCTGCCGCTGGCCGTGAGCGTGGCCTCGGGCGTGTCCATGTTGAACTTGCTCAGCCGCCACTCGCGCTGCGCGCCGACGCCACCGCGGTTGAGGGCCTCGATTTCGAGACGGCCCCACTTGCGCCCGCGCAGCTCGAAGTCATCGACCACGATGTCCAGTGCCGGCAGGCTGCCCGGCGGCTCCTCCAGCAGGGCATCCACCTGCGAGGCCGCGCTCTGCGGCACCGTCAAGCGCGACAGCCGCGCAAACAGGCGCCCGGCGGGGCTGTCGGGTGTGCCGGCCTGGCGGTATTCCAGGTAGCCGTCGAGCTCGGTGGCGTCGAGGTTGGCGCGCCAGACCGTGCCTTCGCGCGAGCCCCCCACGGTCACCGCGTGCAGGCTGCGGCCCTGAAAGGCCAATTCGCGCGCCCGCAGCGCGAGCTGCGTGGGCAAATAATCCGAATGGGCCGCCGCCGCTGCCTCCGCGGCCGGCGCCGCAGCGGCGGCCTTGGGCAGCAGCACGGCTTCCCAGGCGTCGACATCGACCCGCTCCAGCTGGAGATTGGCGACGACGCCACGCGGCGGCAGCGGTGCGGTCTCGCCCGGCGGCAGGCCCATGGCGATGGCGCCGCGCAGCACCTGCGGCTGGGGACCGGAAAGATCGCGCACATACTGGACCGACCCCAGGCGCCCCAGGTCGAGCGTGAACAGGTCATGCAGCGGCGCGGCCTTGGCAGGGGGCGCCGCGGTGGCCAGGGCCTCGCGCGTGAGCTGGGTTTCAAAACGCACGGGCAGCGCGCTGTCGGCACTCTTGGCCAGGGGCGCGGGCAGCGCCAGCGCCAGACCCTGCAGCGTGGTGGCCACTTGCAGCTCGGGGACGCCCCGGCGCATCGCCAGGGCCACGGTGTACGGCGTGCTGCCCGAGGCCTTGTGCGCCAGCTGCGCCACCAAGCCCAGTTCGCTGGCCTGCTGCAGGCCTTCGGCCGTGGCCAGGCCCTGGGCACGCAACTGCAGCGCGCTCTCGCTCGCTGGCGCACCCGCCGGCAGCGCCCGCATGCCGCCTTCGAGCCGCACGTCGCCGCCGAGGGCACGGGCCTGCACGCCTTGCAGTGCAAAACCGCTCTCGGTGAACTGCACTGCGCCGCGCGCACGCGCCAGCAGCGGCGTGTCGGGCGTGATGCGCACGTCGTTGCCGGCCAGGGTGACGCTGCCGCGCACCTTCGCCGTGTGCAGTGCATCGATCGGCAGGCTCAGGTCCAGGCGCAGTTGGGCGTTGCCGCTGCCGCGGGCCTGGTCCAGCGCGTGGCCGGTCATCGCGCCCAGGGGCGAGCCCGACAGCACGCCCAGCAGTTCCGCCAGCGGCCCGCGCGCGTCGGCGCCCACCGACACCACGGTGTGCGACAGGTCGGGGATGTGGGCCTGGACCTTGCTCAGCTGCGTCTGGCGCGTGCCCGAGAAGGCCCCGCTGGCCCCGTTGACGCGCATGGACGAGCGCTCGAACACCAGTTCGCCGCCCAGTTGCGTCAGGGCGGGCCACGGCAGTTCGCCCGCCGTCTGCAGGCTGCGCGGGACAAAGGCGTAGGTCACGTCCTTGACCCGTGCGGCAATGCGGAATTCGCCCTGCCGCGGGTTGTCGAACGGCATGTCGTGCAGGTCGCCCTTGACGCGAAAGCGCACCGCGCTCGCCGTGCCCGCCACCACGGCGTCGCGCACGTAGTGGCGCGCGTCCGCCGGAATCTCCAGCGGAAGATAGCGGTGCACGCGCGCGCCATTGGCACGGTCGAGCGTGCCGGTCAGGTCGAGAACGCCCGGAAAACGCGAGCGGCTGCCCGAGCGTGCGGGGTCGCTGGTGTGCCAGGTGGCGCGCAGCTCGCCCTGCGCATCGGCATTGCCAAAGCGTGTGTCGCCGACCTGCACGGCGATGCGTTCGCCGTCCACCTGCCAGCGCACCTCGCTGCGCAGGTGGTCCAGCGGCAGCAGCGGGTCTTCGAACACGTGCGGCAGCACCAGCGCGCCGTCGGCGACCACCACCGTGGCCTTGCCGGCGGACTGCGTCAGGTCCACGTCCACCGTGGCGCCGCGCAAACCCAACGCGGGCGCCGGCATGCCCTGGCCTGCGGGCACCAGCGCATCGGCCAGGGCCAGCCCGGCCACCCGGCCGCGCAGCTGGTAGCCCTGCGGCGCATCCCAGGGTCCGCGCCAATGGGCCTCCACGGTTTCTACCAGGCCCCTGGGGGCATAGCCCTGCAAGAGGCCGTGGACGGCCTCCGTGAGCGGCAAGCGCGCGGCAATGCGCGCCAGCGCTGCCAGGTCCAGGCGATCGGCGTGGAATTCGCCCCGCTCGCGTTCGGGCTGGCCCTGGCCCTGGCCGGTGACCTGCAGGCGCAGGTTGCCCCCGGGCCAGCGCAGGCCGTCATCGGTCACGAACTGCAGCCCCTGCGTGAAAAATTCGAAACCGCCGAGCAGCCTGTGCCCCCCCAGACGCCCGTGCACCGACGGCAGCGCGAGCGGCTGCAGGTGCGCGCCCAGCGTGGCACTGACATCGGCCAGGGCGACATCGGCCACGCCGCCCACCGGTTGCCCGCGCTCCACATCCACCCAGGCCCGCAGGGCGCCGTGGCCGCGCTCCAGCGCAATGCCCAGATCGGCATGGGCGCGCAGGCGCGACAGGTCGACGCGCGCAAAGCTGCCAAACAGCTGGCCGCTCCAGCGCTGCCAATCGCCGCTGCGCGTGCTCAGCAGGGGTTGGCGAAACTGGCCGCTGACGGTGAAGCGTTCGCCCCACTCCGGCGGCGGCGTGGCGTCGATGCGCAGGCTGTGGCGCCAGCCGCGGTTGCGCAGCAGCAGATCCATCTGGCCCAGCGCCAGCGGCGGGGCGCCACGCAATTCGTCGGTCCAGCGCAAGGTGCCGCCGCGCACCACCACCTCGGTCTGGGCAAACAACCAGTCGGCGGCACTGGTGTCACCGGGCGCGGCCGGCGAGAACGGGAGCCCGGCGACCACAATGCGTCCGTCGCCAGTGCGGCGGACATCGAGTTCGGGGCTTTCGATGTAGAGCTGCTCGAAGCCCAGGCGCCACAGCGAGCGCGGCGACACGGCCAGGACCACGCGCGGCAGGCGCAGCGCCGCGCGGCCCTGGGCATCGAGCAAGGCGACGTCGCCGAGCTCGACCGCAGGGATCAACCCCTCGCTGCGCGCCGAGATCGAACCGATGCGCACCGGTACCCCCAGCGCGCGTGCGGCCAGGGTTTCCAGCGGAACGCGAAACTCCCCGATACGCGGCACAATCCAGCCGTGAAGCGCGCCCCAGCCGATAGCCAGCACCAGTGCCAGGGCCAGCAGCAAACCCAGAGACCACCGCGCCAGCCACGCCGCAGATTTGAGCAGGCGTGTGGGGTGGATCGGGGCTTCGTTCATGGCAGGCTTGGGGTGGCAAGAATTATCACCCGCAGCCGCTGTGCGGGTGGGCGCGTGCTGACGTTCTTGCACTTCCATGTCGTTTTACATGCGGCTCAGTCCCGCCGCGCAGGCCATGCAGACAGCCCTTCTTGACAGCACCGACGCCGCCTCCGGCCCCGCTTCGCATTCGCGCTTTTTCCAGCGCCTGCACCGCCGCTACAGCACGCACCTGGCCCTGCTGCCCGACGGCGTTCCGGTGCGCCCCACCATGGAACAGGCACTCGCGCGCCTGACCGAGGCCGGGCACGACACCGGCACGGCGCTGCGCATCCTGCGCCAGCTGGTGATGGAGCGGCTGCTGCGCCTGGACTGCGATGCCCAGGCACCGCTGGCGGCCGTCACCCAGGCCGTGACGGAGCTGGCCGAACTGGCGCTGGACCGCGCCTGCCAGCAGGCCCGCGCCGACCTCGACGCCCGCCATGGCACGCCGCGCGGCCCGCAGGGGCAGAGCGTGCAGATGTGGGTCATCGGCATGGGCAAGCTCGGCGCGCGCGAGCTCAATGTGTCGAGCGACATCGACCTGATCTACGTCTACGAGCACGATGGCGACACCGAGGGCACGCCCGACGGACGCGGGCGCCTCTCGAACCACGAATACTTCGCGCGCGCCGTCAAAGCCATCTACAGCCTGATCGGCGACACCACCGAGCACGGCTTCGTGTTCCGCGTCGATCTGGCGCTGCGCCCCAACGGCAACTCGGGGCCGCCCGCGATTTCACTGGCGGCGCTGGAGGAATACATGCAGACGCAGGGGCGCGAATGGGAGCGCTTTGCCTGGCTCAAGAGCCGCGTGGTCGCCCCCCTGAGCTGCATCGCCAGCCCCCAGGTCCAGGCGCTGCGCGGCGTGGTCCTGCCCTTCGTGTTCCGCCGCTACCTCGACTACAGCGTCTTCGACGCCCTGCGCGCACTGCACCGGCAGATCCGCGACCATGCGGCCAAGCGCAGCGCCGGCCACCCCGAGCGCGCCAACGACGTCAAGCTCTCGCGCGGCGGCATCCGCGAGATCGAATTCACCGTGCAGCTGCTGCAGGTGGTGCGCGGCGGCCAGTTTCCCGAGCTGCGCCGACGCCCCACGCTCGAAGCCCTGGCGCGCTTGGCGCAGGCCGGGCTGATGCCGGCCGAGACCGCGCAGGCGCTGGCCGAGGCCTACACCTTTCTGCGCCGCGTCGAGCACCGCATCCAGTACCTGGACGACCAGCAGACCCATGTGCTGCCCACGCGCGACGACGACCTGGCCTGGATTGCCCACACTTTGGGCTACGCCGATTGCTGCGCCTTCCTGCACCAGCTCGACGCCCACCGCGAGCTGGTGGCCCAGGAGTTCGACACCCTGCTGGGCGGCAATGGCCAGAAACAATGCCAGGGCGGCGGCTGCGCTGGCCGCCAGTCCGGCAGCGCCGCCCCCACCGAACTGGAGACGCTGCTCGATCAGTTGCCACCGCTGTTGCGCGAGCGTGTCGCCGAATGGCGCACCCACCCGCGCGTGGGTGCGCTGCGCGAGGAGGCGCGCGCGCGCCTGTTCCGGCTGGTGCAGCGCACCGCCCAGTGGCTGCGCGAAGGGCACGCGAGCGAAGAAGCTGCCGTGCGCCTTATCAACTGGCTTGAGCCGCTGCTGCGCCGCGAAAGCTATCTGGCCTTGCTGCTGGAGCGCCCGGCCGTGCACGAGCAGCTGCTGCACCTGCTGGGCGCCGCGCGCTGGCCTGCGCGCTACCTGCTCCAGCACCCGGGGGTGATCGACGAGCTCGCCGGCCCTGCGCTGCTGTCCGAACGCTTCCACGCAGCCGACTTCGAGCGCGACCTGCAGCGGCGCCTGGCCTCGCTGCGCTCCACCCAGGAAGACGACGACGAAACCCTGCTCAACCTGCTGCGCCGCGCCCACCACGCCGAGGTGTTCCGCACCCTGGCCCGCGACGTGGAAGGGCGCCTGACGGTCGAGCAGGTGGCCGACGACCTCAGCGCCCTGGCCGACAGCGTGCTGCGCGTGACCGCACGCTGGTGCTGGAGTCGCCTCAAGAGCCGCCACCGCGATCCGCCGCAGTTCGCGATCATTGGGTACGGCAAGCTCGGCGGCAAGGAGCTCGGCTACGGCAGCGACCTGGACATCGTGTTCGTGTTCGACGAAGACGACGAGCGCGCCCCCGAGGTCTATGCCGCCTTCGTGCGCAAGCTCATCAACTGGCTGGCGGTTAAGACCGGCGAGGGCGACCTGTTCGAGATCGACACCGCGCTGCGCCCCAACGGCAACTCGGGCCTGTTGGTCACCAGCTTTGACGCTTATGCCAACTACCAGCAGCAGCGCGGCAGCAACACCGCCTGGACCTGGGAGCACCAGGCCATGACGCGCGCGCGCTTTGTGCTGGGCACGGAGGACCTGGCCACGCCCGCCACCGAGGGCGAGGCGCCCGCCCTGCCCGGCGGCGGCCTGGGGCTGCGCGCGCGCTTTGACGCCGTGCGCGAGGCCGTCATCAGCGCCCCGCGCGACCCTGCGGCGCTGCGCCAGGAGATCGTGGCCATGCGCGAACGCGTGCGCGCCGCCCACGCGGTGCGCAGCGAGCGCTTTGACGTCAAGCACAGCCCCGGCGGCATGGTCGATGCCGAGTTCGCCGTGCAGTACCTGGTGCTGGCCCACTCGGCCGCGCACCGCGAGCTGCTGGGCAACGTCGGCAACATCGCGCTGCTGCAGCGCGCCGAGCAGACCGGCCTGCTGCCGGCCGGCGTCGGCAACGCCGCCGCCGACGCCTACCGCCGGCTGCGCAGCGTGCAGCACAAGGCGCGCCTGGACGAGGCCTCGCTCGAAGTCGACCCCGCCACGCTGCTGGCCGAGCGCGGCGCGGTGCTGGCTTTGTGGGCCGCGGTGTTTGGCGCCGGCGCGGTGCCTTGAACAGGCCCCGATTTCCCCCCGCTGTGCCGGCCTTCACAGGCCTGCGGCCCGGGATAATTCAGCGACCGCCATGAACCTTCTGCCCCTCAACATCGACAGCCTCCAGCTGGGCCAGCCGCTGCCCTTCGTGCTGCGCGGCGCCAGCGGCGCCGTGCTCGCGCACAAAGGCTACGTCATCCGCACGCGGGCCGAGCTCGACGCCCTGGTGCGGCGCGGCGTCGACCTGTGCGTGGACACCGACGAGTCGGGCGACAGCCACCGTGCCTACCTGGCGCAGCTGCAGCGCATGCTGCTGTCGCAAAAACCGCTGGGCCAGATCGCATCGATGCAGATCGCGGCCACCGCGCAGGCGGCCAGCGCCGCGCCAGGCCAGGTCCTGCCCGACTGGTCCGAACTGCAGCTGCACGCCACGCAGCTGCTGCGCTCGCCGCAGCGCAGCGACTTCGGCGCCCGTTTCACGGCGCTGCATACAAGCCTGGCACAGCGCTGCCGGCAGACCCCCGACGCCAGCTTGCTGGCGCTGGTGTACCTCTCGGCCCAGGAGACCGACCTGTACAGCGCCACGCACGGCCTGCTGGTGGCCTGCGTCGGCATGGTCGTGGCGCGCGCCACGCTGCAGTGGAGCGAGGCCCAGGTGCTGCGCGTGGGCAGCGCGGCGCTGAGCATGAACATCGCCATGACCGGGCTGCAGGACCAGCTGGCCCAGCAAGCGGCGCCGCTGGATATGCAGCAGATCGCCGCCGTGGAGAGCCACGCGCTGCGCTCCGAGGGCCTGCTGCGCGAGCTCGGCGTGAACGACCCGGTGTGGCTGGAGGCGGTGCGCTTGCACCACCACCGCTCGCCCGGGCCCCTGGCGGCCAAGAGCGAAGCGCAGCAGCTGGCGCGGCTGCTCCAGCGCACCGACATTTTTGCCGCGCGCATGGCGCCGCGCGCCGCGCGCGCACCGATGCCGGTGACGGCCGCGATGCAGGCCTGCTATTACGACGAGTCGCAACAGGTCGACGAGGCCGGCGCCGCCATCGTCAAGACGCTCGGCATCTACCCGCCCGGCGCCTTTGTGCGCCTGGCCAGCCACGAGGTCGGCGTGGTGCTCAAGCGCGGCGCCACGGCCACCACGCCGCGCGTGGCGGTGCTGCTCAACCGCGAGGGCCTGCCCACCGGCGAGATGATCCCGCGCGACACGGCGCAGGCGGCCTGGAAAATCACCGGGGCCGTCGCGCAGCGCGATGTGCGCGTCAACCTGTCACTCGACCGCCTGCTGGCCATGGTCTGACGCGCGGGCGCGGGCGTGGCCGCGGCCGGCGCCAGCGGGCCGAAACTGGTTACTCCTTTCGATGTTTTGCAACCCCGCCGTGTCGGAACTTCTGCAAAAATTCCCGGTCGACCAACCGTGGGATGCGTGGCGTCCCCACCGTTTTCTTGTTGCGATGCCTTTGGGCTCTGTGCCCAACTGAAAATCCCGGAGTGCTCCTCCTCCCTCCCTCTCTTCTTCACTTCGGGACGCATCGCAGCATTTTTCTTCCACCGCCTGCACCCCAGGGCCAGCAGGGGCTGCGCCCGCCGCTTCAGGCGGGCCGGGTCTCCGCAAAGCTCGGCCGCTGGGCCAGCTTGTCGGCCAGGCGCGCGAGGTTCGGGTGCTCGGCACGCCAGGCTATCTGCGGAAATCGAAAATCCAGCCATTCGAGCGCACAGCCCACGGCAATGTCGGCCAGGCTCAGGTGGATGCCGCTGCAAAATGGCTTGTCGCCCAGTCCCTGCGCCATGGCGCGCAGCCCGGCGTCGACCTTGCCCAGTTGCCGATCGATCCAGGCTTGGCTGCGCTCGCTCTCGGTGCGGCCGGCGAATGTCTGCTCCAGGCGCACCAGAATGGCCGCATCGAGCACGCCGTCGGCCAGGGCTTCCCAGGTCTTGATGTCGGCGCGCTCGCGCCCCTGCTGCGCAATCAGCTTGCCCACGGGCGAGAGCGTGTCCAGGTATTCGACGATGACCCGCGAATCGAACACCGCCTCACCGCCCTCCATCACCAGGCACGGCACCTTGCCCAGCGGATTGGATGCGGCGATCGCCGTGTCCTGGTCCCAGACGTTGTCGAGCACGAAGGCGTAGTCGAGCTTTTTCTCGGCCATCACCACGCGCACTTTCCGCACGTAAGGGCTGGTGGTCGTTCCAATCAGTTTCATAGTGTTTCTTCTCGTGCTCGGGGCCACGGCGGCGCTGGGGCGCTGATTCTAGCCAGACCGCGCCGGGCCGCAGCGGCACCTACAATCGGCGCCCATGAGCCTCTCGACCCTTAACGCCCTGTCGCCGCTGGACGGCCGCTACGCCGCCAAACTCTCCACCCTGCGCCCCATCATGAGCGAGCACGGCTACATGCACCGGCGCGTGCAAGTCGAGGTCGCTTGGTTCATCGCGCTCTCCGACGCCGGCTTTGCCGAGTTCAAACCGCTGACCACGGGCGCGCGCGCCTACCTGCTGGGCCTGGTGAAGAACTTCTCCGAGGCCGACTGCGCCGCCATCAAGGAGTTCGAGCGCACCACGAACCACGACGTCAAGGCGGTCGAATACTGGATCAAGAGCAAGTTCGAGGCCCGCCCCGAGCTCGAAAAGGCCGCCGAGTTCGTGCACTTCGCCTGCACCAGCGAAGACATCAACAACACCAGCCACGCGCTGCAGCTGCGCGCCGGCCGCGACCAGGTCGTGCTGCCGGGCCTGGACCGCATCGTGCTCAAGCTGCGCGAGATGGCCCACCTGCACGCCGCCGTGCCCATGCTCAGCCGCACGCACGGCCAGACGGCCAGCCCCACGACCGTGGGCAAAGAGCTGGCCAACGTGGTGGTGCGCCTGCAGGCCGCCTGCGACCGCATCGCCGCCGTGAAGATCATGGCCAAGATGAACGGCGCCGTGGGCAACTACAACGCCCACCTGTCGGCCTGGCCCGATTTCGACTGGGAAACTTTTAGCAAGCACGTCGTTGAAACCCACGAGCCCATGGGCCTGGGTTTGACGTTCCAGCCTTACAGCATCCAGATCGAGCCGCACGACTACATGGCCGAGCTGTTCGACGCCGTGGCGCGCGCCAACACCATCCTGATCGACCTCGCGCGCGACATCTGGGGCTATGTGAGCCTGGGCTACTTCAAGCAGCGTCTGAAGGCCGGCGAGATCGGCTCGTCGACCATGCCGCACAAGGTCAACCCGATCGACTTCGAGAACGCCGAAGGCAACCTGGGACTGGCCAACGCGCTGCTCAAGCACCTGTCGGAGAAGCTGCCGATCAGCCGCTGGCAGCGCGACCTGACCGACAGCACGGTGCTGCGCAACATCGGTGTGGCGCTGGGCTACGCCACGCTGGCCTACAGCTCGCTGCTCACTGGCCTGAACAAGCTCGAACTCAACGAGCAGGCGCTGGCGGGCGACCTCGACGCCGCCTGGGAGGTGCTGGCCGAGCCGATCCAGACCGTGATGCGCCGCTATGGCGTGCAGGGCGCCTACGAAAAGCTCAAGGAAGTCACGCGCGGCCAGACCGTCACGGCCGCCGACCTGCACGGCCTGATCCGCTCGCTCGACATCCCCGAGGCCGAGAAAACCCGCCTGCTGGCCATGACGCCGGGCAGCTACACCGGCATGGCGGCGGAGCTGGCGCGCCGAGTATAAAAATCATAGCTGCCAGCGCTTGCTGTGTGGCTTTTTCCGATATCTAGAGCTGCCAAAGCAAGCAAGGACTTGCGTTGGCAGCTCTTATTTTTGATAGACCATGGCCATCAAATCCACCATCTTCAAGGCGAACCTGCAGATCGCCGACATCGACCACGGCTACTACGCCGACCACGCGCTGACCCTGGCGCGCCACCCCAGCGAGACCGACGAACGCATGATGGTGCGGCTGGCCGCGCTGGCCCTCCACGCGCACGCGCTGCAGGACACCTGCCACGGTGACGGCACGCTGGCGTTCGGCGCCGGCCTGTCCGACCCGGACGACCCGGACGCCTCGCTGACCGACTTCACCGGCCGCAAGCGCCTGTGGATCGAGGTCGGCCAGCCCGAGGACAAGCCGCTCACCAAGGCCTGCAGCAAGGCCGATGCGGTGGTGGCCTACGCCTTCCACCACGCCGCCGAGGTCTGGTGGAAGGGCATCGAAACCAAGCTCTCGCGCCTGGAAAAGCTGCAGGTCTGGCGCATCCCGTCCGAAGCCTCGCAGCAGCTCGCGCAGCTGGCCGAGCGCAGCATGCAGCTGCAGGCCACGGTGCAGGAGGGCGCGCTCACGCTCAGCAGCACGCAGGGCAGCGTGCACCTGGAGCCAGTGCGCTGGAAGTAAGAAATCAGGCAAATTGGCCGCAAACGCCTGCTGGACAAGCGCTGGCAGCTATCAAAATAAACGTTACCGCGGCATCAGCGCGCCGCAGTGCCAGCACTGCTCGAAGCCGCCTTCAACGGTTTCGCCGCAGCGGCAGTGCCACAGGCGCTGGGGCAGGTGGTGCAGGTCGTCGAGCAGCGTGCGCGC
>NZ_MWOM01000038.1:11099-38558 GCF_012931925.1 Acidovorax sp. SRB_24 | reverse complement strand
ACGCGCGTGGGCGAATCGATGTAGAGCTGTCCCACCACCGCGGTCATGGGCAGCACATTGCCCAAAAAGAACCCCTGCACCACCAGCCCCGCCGGCCGCCACGACAGGCGCAGTGCGGCACCGGCCAGCGCCAGCGCGCCGCATTTGGTGGTTTCAACGGCCGGGCTGACCAGCGCCAGGTCGAGCACGCGCGGCACCATCAACAGCGCCAGCACCAGGGCCGCAGCCCACAGGCCGGTGATGCCGTACGCGTTCCAGCGCGCCACGCGCGCACGGGCGCTGCTGCCCAGCCCCGCCAACAGCAGCGCGCCGGCCAGCATCCACAGCGGCGCCTGCAGCAGCATGTGGCGCCACATGCTGGCTTCCAGGGCGTGGCGCGCCGCCGGCAGGGCCAGCAGCGCCAGTGCCAGCGCGCCCGCTGCCGCCTGGTGGGCGGGCGTGGCGTGCCTGCCTGCGCGCGCCACCAGACCTGCGGCAGTCGCACCCCACCGCGCACCGCAGGTCGCAGGCGCAGGGGTCTGCAAGGTGGCGCGGTGCGTCACGGCGCACCCCCTGGGGGGCTGGCGGGGACAGCGGCCCGCGTGGCCACGGTGGGTGCGGCACCACGGGCCAGGTGGCGCGCATAGTTCAGCGCCAGTTCCAGCTCGGCCATGTCGAACACATGCACCAGCCGCCCGGCGGGGTCGATGACGAGCAACGCGGCGTTGTGTTCGAAGTCGCCGCGCCCGTCGGGCACCACAACCACCTCCCAGCGCCGCAGCAGCTGCGCCCGTTCGGCCGCGTCGGGCACGCGCAGGAACTGCCACACCGACGCGTCGGCGTGCAGCTGCCGGCCATAGGCCTGCAGCGCAGCGGGCGTGTCGTGCGCCCCATCGAAGCTCAGCGACAGCAAGCGCACCGCCGCAGGAGGCGCCCCTGCGGGCGTGCCGCCAACGGCAGAGCGGTCCTGCAGCAACTGCGCCTGCAGCTGCTGGAAGCTGCTGCCCAGCGACAGGCACACGTTCTGGCAGCGGGTGTAGATGAAGCCGGCGATGGTCACGGCCCCCGGTGGCGCGGCCAGCCACTGCGGCAGCGGCCGCGGCGTGGTGCCGGGGCCGTCCACCTGCACAGGTGGCGCGGCCACGGGCTGCAGCGCCACTTCGAGGCGGCGCGCGCCCTCGGCGGTCCAGACCTGGAAGTCGTGCGTCAGCCAGGCGGCCGAGGCGTAGGCCGTGAGCCCCAGCGCCCCACTGAGAAAGGCGGTGCGCAGCATGCCGAGCGCTCAGGTGGGCTTCTCGGCGGCCAGGGCCTTGAGCGCGGCGCCGCCTTCGAACGGCGTGGTGCGCGTGCTGGCCTTGCGCTCCTGCCCGAACAGCTCGGGTGGCAGCGGGTCCGACTTGTTCGACCAGCTGCTGCGGATGTAGCTGGCGACGGCCGCCAGCTCGGCATCGCTCAGCTGCTGGAACGCCGGCATGGCGCCCTTGTAGGTGGTGCCGGCCACTTCGATCTCGCCCTCGACGCCGTGCAGCAGGATGTTGGCCAGCGTGCGCGCATCGCCATGGACCCATTCCGAACCATCGAGCGGCGGGAACACGCCCGGCAAGCCCTTGCCCGTGGCCTGGTGGCAGGCGACGCAGTTCGCCGTGAAGATCTGCTTGCCGTCCACTGCCGCCCCCGGCGGCGCAGGTGCCGGGCCAGACAGGTCGGCCACGGTGCGGCGGTCGCCCAGGGCCGAATTGCCAAACGGGTCGGACATCAGGATGTAGAGCACGCCAAACGCGACCATGGCCAGCACCAAGCCGGCCACGATCAAGGGCATGGGCTGCGAGCGCTCCTCGGGCTCTGCGTTTTCGCGCTGCTGGGCGCGGTAGCGGGGGTCGGGTTCGTTCGGCATGGGCGCCTCACAAGGTTCAGTAGGCCGCTGCCGGCGCGGCGTCTGCCGGGAGCGGCGCCGCCGTGCCGGCCGCGACCTTGGGTGGGGGCGGCAGCACCGGGTAGGTGTGGTTGAGGCCCTGCATGTACTTGACCAGGTCCAGCGCCTCGGGCCGCGCCACCACGACACGGCCAAATGGACCCGCGCCGGGGGGCAGGTTCACCACCTCATCGCCGGGCTCGGCCGCGTCCTTGACCTCGAAAAGGAAAGGGTAAGCCGGCATGATCGAACCCGGCGCATAGGCGCGCGGCTGGTACAGGTGGCCCAGGTGCCAGTCCTTGCTGGGCTGGCGCGCGCCGATGTTGAACAGATCGGGCCCGGTGCGCATGCTGCCCAGCAGGTGCGGCTTGTCATAGAAATAATCACCCGGCACCGAGGCGCGGCCCCAACCGCGCTCGTGGTCAGGCCCGAGGTTGCGGTCGCGTGGCTGCTGCGTGTGGCAGTAGACGCAGCCGTTGGCGATGTAAACGGCGCGCCCGCGCAGCTCGGCGCTGGTGTAGGGCTTGAGTCCCTCGGGCGGCACGACGTCGCGCACCTGAATATAGGGCATTACCACCAACGCAGCCGTGGCAACGGCCAGCGACACCATGGCGCCGGCCGCCAGCTTGACTTCATTCTCCATGGACGGGCTCCAGCGCCTTGTGCGGCGAGAACAGTGCCGCGCCCGTGCGCGTGGGGCCAAACCGCAGCACCATGGCCAGGAAGTGGCCGACAAAGATCAGGTGGCTGAGCACCATCAGTGCGCCACCCACACTGCGCCACTGCAGGTACGGGATGGTCAGCGTGACCGAATCCATGAACGGCCGCGTGCCGTCGAGCATGGCCTGCCCCTGCAGCCAGCCACCGACCGTCAGGCCGATGAAATAGATGCTGATGCCGATGGCCGCGAGCCAGAACTGCAGCGTGATCAGGCGCGGGTATGGCCACTCCCAGTTCAGTACGCGCGGCATCATGAAATAGATCGCGCCGAACAGCACCATGGTGACGAACGCGTAGGCGCCCAGGTGCGCATGGGCCACCGTGAAGTGCGTGAAGTGCGCCACCTGGTTGACGCTGCGCAGCGCCTCGAAGGAGCCCTGCATCGACGACAGCATGTACATCAGGCCGCCAAACATCATGAAGCGCAGCGTGGGCGAATGGCGCGCCAGATGCATGCGGCCCCACATGGTGCCGGCCATGTTGATGGTGAAGGCCGTCACCGGAATGATCATCATCATGCTCTGCACGATGGACAGCGTGGTCAGCCAGCCGGGCACGGGCCCGCCGATCAGGTGGTGGCCGCCGACCTGGCCATAGAAGAAGGCCAGCGTCCAGAAGCCCAGGATGGACAGGTTGTACGAGCGCACCGGCCGCCCGATGATCTTGGGCAGAAAGTAATAAATGGCGCCTACGGCGACCGGCGTGAACCACAGCCCCAGCACATTGTGGCCGTACCACCAGTTGGTGGTGGCCTGCTGCACGCCGGTGTGCACCCCGGGCAGTTTGCCGATGAGGAACAGCAGTGCAATCCACAGCAGCGCTGCCACCATGTACCAGACGCTCACATAGAGCGACTCGACCTTGCGGTTGACCAGCGTGTAGAGCACGGGCCCGATGATGCACAGGAAGCCGGCGACGATGAAGGTGCCGATCTGCCAGGGAATCTCGAGGTACTCCATGCCGTCGGTCCAGCCCGAACCGATGGCGCCGATGGCGCTGGCAATGCCGGTGTTGATGAGCGCGCCGCCCAGCATGACCCACATGGCCCCCAGCAGCGGCGTGCGCAGCAGGCGCGGCAGCAGCCACACCATGACGCCCAGCGCCGCGTTGGTGATCCAGCCATACAGCACGGCAGTCAGGTGGATGGTGCGGATGCGTCCGAAGGTGAGCCAGGCCTCGCCCACCAGCCAGTCGGGCATGTGCAGCTTGAGCGAAGAAGTCAGCCCCGCCAGCGAGCCCAGCACCAGCCAGAAGCAGGCAAAGGCCATGAACATGAAGACCGGAAAGGCGCTCGATTGGTCCGCCTCGACGCGGTGCAGCAGCTCGTCGGGGTCGGCGACATGCAGGTCGCTGCCGGGTTCGATGGCGGCAGCCTGCAGGCGGCTGCGCGCCGCGCCGGACACCGTGGGGTCGTCCACCCGGCCGACCTCGCCGCGCGCAAAGATCACCGAGGCCGCCCTGGGGTTCTCGACCAGCAGCCCCTTGCGCATCGACCAGATGAACACGAACAACCCTAGAAGAGACAGCAAAAACGCGCCCAACAAACTCAGTATCGCGCTGTCCATGGCAGCATTCCTTTGCAGGTAGCCCGCACCGGTGCATGAACGCCTGCGGCCAATACGGAAGCACAGGGATACAGAAACCGCACACGCTTGTGCATGTGCTACGCGTTCACGGGAGGTCTCCAAAAATCCATTTTGCGCTCCGCTTTTAGGCAAGGCAATAACCCTTCCCAACCCCTGCGATCCGACAGCACCGCCCGCGCCGGCGCGCGGCGCTCACCAGCGACCGACCCAGTACGCCAGCGCGATCAACGCCAGCACCAGCGCCAGCCAACCGACCACCAGCCAGCGCCACAGCGCTGGGGCGTGCCGCAGCTCCAGAAACTCCAGAATCACCAGCAGGCCCTTGGCAAACGACAGCGCGCACAGCGCCAGCACCGGCACCATCGATCCGGCGGCCACCGGCAGCTGCGCGCCGCCCAGCCAGTAGGTGGTGGCGGTGATGGCCAGCAGCGCCAGCCAGGCCCGCGTCAGCGCCGCGCTGGCGGCCGGGGCGGCGGGTTCAGAGCGCGGCGGGGGCAGTGGGGAAGCGGGCATGGCAAAAATCCTGGGGCTATGTCTTTCAGCGCATCACATAGACCAGCGGGAACAGCACGATCCAGAGCAGGTCGACCATGTGCCAGAACGCGGCGCCGGTCTCCAGCGCGTGGACGTCGTGGGCGCCATAGGCGCCGCGCCGCGTCTTGGCCCACAGGTAGGCGAGCGCCAGCATGCCCACGAGCACGTGCAGGAAGTGAAAGCCCGTCAGCATGAGATAGAACAGGTAGAAGGTGTTGGACGAGAAGTCCACGCCGGCGTCGATCTTTTGTGCGTATTCGGCGAGCTTCACGGCCACGAAAGCCGCGCCGCAGGCCAGCGCCGCCAGCAGCCAGCGCGCGCCGGCCACCGACGCGCTGCGCTGCACCGCACGAACCGCGCACGCCACGCACCAGCTGCCGGTGATGAGCAGCACGGTGTTGGCCGCCCCGGCCTGCCGGTTCAGCGTGTCCTGGCCGGCATTGAACAGCGCCAGCTCACGCGTGCGCGCAAACGCAAAGGCCACGAAAAGTATCGCGAAGGTCAGCAGCTCGAGCAGGATGACCAGCCACACGCCCAGGTCGCCGCGCAGGCGGGGCGCGGCGGCCGTGGACGGCGCGGAGGTAGCGGCCGGAAAAGGGCGGGCGGGAACAGCGGGAAAGGGCATCGGGCGAGCGTCCAGTCAGGGAACCTGCAGGGCAGAAGCGCCGCCCGCAGGCAACGCCGTGCCCGCATTCTGGCCGCATCTGTGGCCGAAATGCACAGCCCCCACAATAAGATTCATGAAGCATGAACCTTATTGATGTGCATCAAACGGACGGCGCGGCGGATTCATACGATGGCCTCTCATCACTGCATGAGGTACACCATGAGTCAAGGCTTCACGAGCCAAATGGCGCGCAACATCTTTTATGGAGGATCTTTGTTCTTCATTCTGGTGTTTCTGGCGCTGGTCTTCCACACTGAAACCAAGATCCCCGAACGCTCCAAGTCGGGCGACATCACGCCGGCCGTCGTGCGCGGCAAGCACCTCTGGGAAACGCGCAACTGCATCGGCTGCCACACGCTGCTGGGCGAAGGCGCCTATTTCGCGCCCGAGCTGGGCAATGTCTACGAGCGCCGCGGCCCGGACTTCATCAAGGGCTGGATCAAAGCCATGCCCACGCACACGCCGGGCCGCCGCCAGATGCCGCAGTTCAACTTCACGGAAGCCCAGCTCGACGACATGGTCGAGTTCCTGCGCTGGACCAACGGCATCAACACCGAGAAGTGGCCGCCGAACATCGAAGGCTGAGCGCCCCACCCCGTTGAGGCCCCATCCACCCCCCAGGAAACCCCTATGCAACCCGCAACCCTCAAATACCAGTCGCAGGCCGTCGCGAAGCTGTACTTCATCGCCGCGCTGGGCCTGTTCACCGGCCAGATCGTCTTTGGCCTGACGCTCGGTCTCCAGTACGTGATCGGCGACCTGATGTTCCCGGCCATTCCGTTCAACATCGCCCGCATGGTGCACACCAACCTGCTGATCGTGTGGCTGCTGTTCGGCTTCATGGGCGCCGCCTATTACATGGTGCCCGAAGAAAGCGAAACCGAGCTGTGGAGCCCGCTGCTGGCCAAGGTCCTGTTCTGGGTGTTCCTGCTGGCCGGGGCCGCCACCATCCTGGGCTATCTGCTCGTGCCCTATGCCGCGCTGGCCGAGATGACCGGCAACGACCTGCTGGCGACCATGGGGCGCGAGTTCCTCGAGCAGCCGCTGCCCACCAAGGTCGGCATCGTGCTGGTGTGCCTGGGCTTTCTGTTCAACATCAGCCTGACCGTGCTCAAGGGCCGCAAGACTGCCATCACGCTGGTGCTGCTGATGGGCCTGTGGGGCCTGGCGCTGCTGTTCCTGTTCAGCTTCGTCAACCCCAGCAACCTGGTGCGCGACAAGATGTACTGGTGGTTCGTGGTACACCTGTGGGTGGAAGGCACCTGGGAGCTGATCATGGCGGCGCTGCTGGCCTTCGTGCTGATCAAGACCACTGGCGTCGACCGCGAGGTGATCGACAAGTGGATGTACATGATCGTCGCCTTCGCGCTGATCTCGGGCATCCTGGGCACGGGCCACCACTTCTACTTCATCGGCTTGCCGGGCTACTGGCACTGGATCGGCGGCGTGTTCTCGGCGCTCGAACCGATTCCCTTCTTCATGATGACGCTGTTCGCGTTCAACATGGTGCAGCGTCGTCGCCGCGAACATCCCAACCAGGCCGCCGTGCTGTGGGCCGTGGGCACCGCCGTCATCGCTTTCCTGGGCGCGGGCGTCTGGGGCTTCATCCACACGCTCAGCTGGGTCAACTACTACACCCACGGCTCGCAGGTCACGGCCGCCCACGGCCACCTGGCCTTCTACGGCGCCTACGTGCTGGTGGTGCTGGCCATCATCAGCTATGCCATGCCCATCCTGCGTGGCCGCGAAGCCAACCCCCTGCACGCCCAGCGCGTGGAGATGTGGAGCTTCTGGACCATGAGCATCGGCATGGCCGTCATGGTGCTGGCGCTCAGCGGCGCCGGCATCCTGCAGGTGTGGCTGCAGCGCATGCCCACCAGCGGCGCCATGTCGTTCATGGCGACGCAAGACCAACTGGTGTTCTTCTACTGGGTGCGCGTGGCCGGCGGCGTCATGTTCCTGCTGGGGCTGCTGACCTACCTGTCGAGCTTCTTCATCGGCGCCTCGGCCGACGAGGAAGGCCAGGCCCGCGCCATCCCCGGCGTCCGCCTGCAACGGGCCTGAGCCATGGCACCCGTCCTTTCTGCCACCGCGCCGGCCGCAGGCGCCAGCGCCGCCCGCGTGCCGTTCTATGCCGCGCAGGGCAGTGAATGCGCGCTGTTCGAACACTGCTTCGAGCAGCAGCTGCCACTGCTCATCAAAGGCCCCACCGGCTGCGGCAAGACGCGCTTCGTCGAGCACATGGCGGCGCGGCTGGGCCGCCCGCTGATCACCGTGTCCTGCCACGACGATTTGAGCGCGGCCGACCTGGTGGGCCGCCACCTGATCGGCCAGGGCAACACGGTCTGGGCCGACGGGCCGCTGACGCGCGCGGTGCGCGAAGGCGCGATCGTCTACCTCGACGAGGTGGTCGAGGCGCGCAAGGACACCACCGTGGTGCTGCACCCGCTGGCCGACGACCGGCGCGTGCTGCCGATCGAGCGCACCGGCGAACTGCTGCAGGCGCCGCCCGAGTTCATGCTCGTCATCTCGTACAACCCCGGCTACCAGAACCTGCTCAAGGGCCTCAAGCCCAGCACGCGCCAGCGCTTCACCGCGCTGACGCTGGACTACCCCGCGCCCGCGGTCGAGCGCGCGATCCTGGAACGCGAAGGCCGGGCCACGCCCGCGCTGGCAGCGCGCCTGGTGCAGCTGGCCCAAGCCTTGCGGCGCCTGAGCGACCACGACCTCGAAGAGACCGCCAGCACGCGCCTCTTGGTGATGGCGGCGCGCCTGGTGGCCTCGGGCCTGCCGCTGCGCGCGGCCTGCCGCGCCGCCGTGGTCGATGCGCTGAGCGACGACAGCGACACGCTCGCGGCCCTCGACGAGGTGGTGCGCGCCGTGGTGGGCGACGACGATGCCTGACTGCGGTGGCTGCGCCAGCGCCGCCCGCTGCGCCACCGGCGCTGCGGGCGCTGCGCCGCCGCCGCTGTCCCTGCGCCGCACCCAGCAGCTGCAGCGCCGGCGCCGCGGACTGCAGCTGTCTTTCTTTGCCGTGTTCCTGCTCGCGCCCGCGCTCAACCTGCTGCGCTTTGACCTGACCGAGACCCAGCTGTGGGTGCTCGGTTTTCGCTGGTCGCTCGGCATCGATGCCTTCGTGCGCGGCGAGGCCACGGCGGTGCAGACCGCGTGGGCCATCACCTGCCGCGGCATCCTGCCCGCGCTGGCCCTGGTCGTGGGCTTTCTGGCCGTGGCCTACCGCTTTGGCCGCCTGTACTGCGGCTGGCTGTGCCCCCATTTCTCGCTGGTCGAAACCCTCAACGGCCTGCTGCACCGCGCCACCGGCAAGCTCAGCCTGTGGGACAAATCGCCCACGCCGCGCCCCGGCCGCACGGCCGATAAACGCTGGTGGCCGGTGTTCCTGGCGGCCTGCCTGCTGTGCGGCTTCGCCTGGGCGATCACGCTGCTGACCTACCTGCTGCCGCCCGCGCTGGTCTGGGGCCACCTGGTGCACGGCACGCTCACGCCGAACGAGGCGCGCTTCCTGGCCATGGGCACGCTCGTCTTCACGCTCGAATTCACGCTGGCGCGCCACCTGTTCTGCCGCTACGGCTGCGCCGTCGGCCTGTTCCAGAGCCTGGCCTGGATGGCCAACCCGAAGGCGATGGTGGTGTCGTTCACGCGCAGCCGCGCCCGCGAGTGCAAGACCTGTGACGCGCCGCGCGGCAGCGCCTGCGACCACGCCTGCCCCATGCGCCTGAACCCGCGCAACATCAAACGCATGATGTTTGCCTGCGTGCAGTGCGGCCAGTGCCTGCAGGCCTGCGACAGCACGCAGACCGACCAGGGGCGCACGCCGACGCTCGAATGGAAGATCGGCGTCGATGCGGTGCGCGAAACCCTGCGCCAGCGGCGCGAGGAGAACCCCTGATGGAAGAATGGATGGGCCAGTGGTGGCACCGCGCGGTCACGCGCCTGGCCGAACCCGACCGCGCCGCGGTGCAGGTCACGCTCGAAGAGATGCGCCGCAGCCTGGCCCTGCTGTACCGCGCCGGCGGCGGCGACGCCGGGGTGCGCGTGGCGCCCGTGGCCGACAGCCGCCACGGCGGGCCGCGCGGCTGGCTGCAGCGCCTGGCGGGCAGCGGCATCCGCGTGCCGTTGCCGGTGCTCGACTGGGAAACGCTGGCGCTGCCGGCGCAGCTGGCGGTACTCGACAGCCGCGAACTCAACCGCGACCTCTACCTGTGGCTGGCCGCGCTGGCCGCCGTGTTCGAGGCGAGCGGCGACTGGATTGCCGACAACCGCGCCGCCACCGCGCGCGCGCTGCAGCGCTTTGCCGGCCTGCGCAGCCGCCACCAGCGCCTGTTGCAGGCCCACCTGGTGCAGCGCCCGCCCCTGGCCAGCCTGCGCGCCGACGCCGTGCCGTTCGAGGCCGCGGTGCAGGCAGCGCTGCGCGGCGAAGACCACGGCCCGCTGTTCGTCACGCCGGCCCAGGTGGCGCCCGTGTGGCTGTGGCTGGACGCCGGGCTCAGTGCCCCGCCCGCCCCCGGCAGCGCCCCGGGCAACGGCCCTGAGAACGCCACGCGCCCCGACGCCGACGCTGCCGCCCCGGAACGCCAGCGGCGCAGGCGCTCGCGCCGCGTCGAGCACGAGAAAGTGCACAACCCGCTGCTGGTGGCCGCCAAGGTCGAGGCCATCACCACCTGGAGCGAGCTGGTGCGCCTGGACCGCGGCACCGACGACGAGGCCGACCCCAACGCAACCGCGGCCGCCAACGACATGGACACGCTGTCGCTGGCGCGCGGCGAGCAGACCACGGCATCGCGCATCAAGTTCGACCTGGACCTGCCCAGCGCAGCGCACGACGACCTGCCGCTCGGCCCCGGCCGCAAAACGCCCGAGTGGGACTGGCGCCGGCGGGCGCTGCTGCCCGACCACTGCGCGGTGCAGTGTTCCGTGGCGCGCCCCGGCGCACCGTACACGCCACCGCCGACACTGCGCGCCACGGCGCGGCGCGTGCGCCGGCGCCTCGAAGTGCTGCGCGCCGCGCCGCGCTGGCAGGGCGGCCAGACGCTGGGCGATGAATTCGACATCGACGCCTGGGTGCGCTTCCGGACCGAGGCCTGCAGCGGCGCGCGGCACAGCGACGCGCCGCCGGTGTACCTGCGCCGCCAGCGCAGCGAGCGCAGCCTGGCGACGCTGCTACTGGCCGACCTGTCGCTGTCGACCGACGCCTATGCCACCGACCACGCGCGCGTGATCGACGTGATCCGCGACGCGCTGTACGTGTTTGGCGAGGCGCTGTCGGCCACGGGCGATGCCTTCGAGATGCTCGGGTTCAGTTCGGTGCGGCGCCAGCATGTGCGCATCCAGCACCTCAAGGGCTTTGGCGAGCGCTGGAACGACACCGTGCGCAGCCGCGTGGGCGCGATCAAGCCCGGCTTCTACACGCGCATGGGCGCCGCGCTGCGCGATGCGACGCGGCGCCTCTCGGCCCGCCCCGAGCGCCAGCGCCTGCTGCTGGTGCTGACCGACGGCAAGCCCAACGACCTCGACGTCTACGAAGGCCGCTACGGCCTCGAAGACACGCGCCATGCGGTGCAGGAAGCGCGCGAGGCCGGCCTGGTGCCGTTCTGCGTCACCATCGACCGCGAGGCGCACGACTATCTGCCGATGCTCTTTGGCAGCCAGGGCTATGCGCTGGTGCGCCAGCCCCAAGACCTGGTACAGCGCCTGACCCAGGCCTGGGCGACGCTGGCACGCTGAGCCAGGCAGTTCCGCTTTCCGCAAAAAACCAAGCCGTCCCGCGCAAGCCCTGCGCGGTTGAATGGTCGAGTTCACGGGCTGGCGTCGCGGGACCGAACGCTTTGTCTTTGGGCGCGGCCGGCCCATGCGCGCCCCCCAGGGACGCCATCGCTCCCCGGCCGTGCCGTCCAGCGGGCGCTCCAGTGCGCGGCCCGAATCGCTCGCCCGCCGGTCGATTTCGACGCATTTGTCGGCATTGGACTACAGCCTGTCGGGCGCCAGGCGACGCATGATTTTCGTGCTGTCGTTCACAGCTGGCCTGAAGGGGTGAAGCTCAGCCACACGAGGCACCGACATGACTTCATTGATGCTCGCCCGGATCCAGTTCGGTTTCACGATCTCGTTCCACATCTTGTTTCCAGCCCTGACCATCGGGTTGGCGAGCTATCTGGCGGTGCTGGAGGGCCTGTGGCTGCGCACGGGCCGCAAGGTCTACATCGACCTCTACCAGTTCTGGATCAAGGTGTTTGCGGTGGCCTTCGGAATGGGCGTGGTGTCGGGGCTGGTCATGGCCTACCAGTTCGGCACGAACTGGAGCAACTTTTCACGCTTTGCCGGGGGGGTCACGGGCCCGCTGCTCGCCTACGAGGTCCTGACGGCCTTCTTCCTCGAAGCCGGTTTTCTCGGCGTGATGCTGTTCGGGCGGGACCGTGTCGGGCCGGCGCTGCACTTCGTGTCGACGTTGGCGGTCGCGCTCGGAACGCTGGTCTCCGCCACCTGGATCCTGGCCTCGAACAGCTGGATGCAGACGCCCCAAGGCCACGAGATCATCGACGGGCGTGTCGTACCGGTCGACTGGCTGCGCGTGGTCCTGAACCCATCGTTTCCCTATCGCCTGGCGCACACCGTCGTCGCCTCGTACCTTGCGACCGCGCTCATGGTGGCGGGTGCCGCAGCCTGGCACCTGCTGGCGGGCCGCGACAACACCCGTGTGCGCACCATGCTGTCCATGGCCCTGTGGATGCTCCTGGCGGCCGCGCCGATCCAGGCGCTCATCGGCGACCAGCACGGGCTGAACACGCTCGAACACCAGCCCGCCAAGCTGGCGGCGATCGAGGGCCACTGGGAACGCACGCCCGAAGGCGCCGGGGTGCCGCTGAAGCTGTTCGGCTGGCCGGACATGGAGGCGGAGGTGACGCGCTACGCGATCGAGATTCCCCGGGCCGGCAGCCTGCTGCTCGCACACAGCTGGGACGGGCAGATACCGGCGCTCAAGGACTTTCCGCCCGCAGACCGGCCGAACTCGACGGTGGTGTTCTGGACGTTCCGCGCCATGGTGGGGCTCGGTGTCCTGATGATCGCACTGGCCTTCTGGGGGCTGTGGCTGCGCCGGGGGCAGCGCATCTTCTCGCACCGCGCCTTCCTGCGCTTTGCGCTGGCGCTGTCGCCGGCCGGCCTGGTGGCGATCCTTGCAGGTTGGCTGACGACGGAAGTAGGCCGGCAACCCTGGATCGTGTATGGGGTCATGCGCACTGCCGAGGCGGTGTCGCCGCAGCATTCCGCGTCGCAGGTGGGCTTCACGCTCGGCCTCTTCGTGCTCGTCTATTTCGCGGTGTTCGGCGCGGGAACGGCCTATGGGCTGCGCCTGATCCGAAAAGGGCCCGCGAGCAATGGCGGCGACGCCCCGGTGCACGGTGGACCGGGGGAGCCGCGCCAGCCGATGCGCCCGCTGTCGGCGGCATCGGAGGGCATGGACGCAGTGGATGCGCTCGCAGCACCGGAGGTTCCCCATGGGCATTGATCTTCCTCTCATCTGGGCCGTCATCATTCTGTTCGGCATCATGATGTACGTGGTGATGGACGGCTTCGATCTGGGCATCGGCATCCTGTTCGCGCTCGTGCCCGCGACGGCGGACCGCGACGTGATGATGAACACGGTCGCCCCCGTGTGGGACGGAAACGAAACCTGGCTGGTGCTCGGCGGTGCGGGCCTGCTCGCGGCCTTCCCGCTCGCCTATGCGGTGATCCTCAGCGCGTTCTACCTGCCGTTGATCCTGATGCTGGTGGGTCTGGTCTTCCGCGGCGTCGCTTTCGAGTTCCGCTTCAAGGCCCACGCGGCGCGGCGCCACTGGTGGGACGCCGCGTTCATCGGTGGATCGCTTGCCGCCACGTTCTTCCAGGGCGTGACGCTGGGCGCCTTCCTCAGCGGGCTCGCGGTGGTGGACGGCAACTTCGCAGGCGGCCCGTTCGATTGGATTTCGCCGTTTTCCGTGTTCACCGGGCTCGCGCTGGTGGCCGCCTATGCACTGCTCGGCGCCACGTGGCTCGTCATGAAGACTGAGGGAGACCTCCAGGAACGCATGCGCACGCTGGCCCGGCCGCTGGTGTGGGCGATGCTCGCGGTGATCGTCGCGTTGAGCGTGTGGACGCCGCTGGCCCACCCAGCCATCGCCGAGCGGTGGTTCTCGCTGCCCAACCTGCTGTACTTCGCGCCGGTACCCCTGCTGGTGGCGGCCGTCGTCTGGCGCTTGCTGCAAACGCTGCGCGGCTCGACCCACGCCGGGCCGTTCGTCCTGACGCTGGCGCTGCTGTTTCTCGGCTACACGGGCCTGGGCATCAGTCTGTGGCCCAACATCATTCCTCCGGACATTTCGATCTGGCAAGCTGCCGGGCCGGCGCAAAGCCTGGGCTTCACCCTCGTGGGCGCGCTGCTGATCATTCCGATCATCCTGATGTACACGGCGTGGAGCTACTGGGTCTTCAGGGGCAAGGTGCGGCATGGCGACGGGTACCACTGAAACGAGAACCCGCGTTTGGCTGCGGCGCCTGACGTGGCTTGTGCTCATCTGGTTGGCCAGCGTGGCGGCCCTGTTCCTGGTGGCCAGCGCGCTCCGGTACCTCATGGCAGCGGTGGGATTCTCGGCGTAGCGCGGGTGGGCCTGCAGGCCCTCCCTTTTCGGCCAACCCGACAGGCCTGGTTTGCCGCCCCCTGGAATTGGCCCATGCCGGCGGACGCAAAAAGGGCCTCTGAGGGCCCTTCTGCGCAACAGGGTGCGCAGTCTTCAGCAGCCCGCAGGGCGGTTGGTCCGCATGGGCACGATGCCGTTGACGCGGATGGTGTTGTTGGAGCCATCGGTCGCGGTCATGGCGGTGTTCTCGAAGCGCACCTGGTCGCGGTCGCGCGCGACCACCGTGTTGTCGCTGCTGGCGATGGCGTATTCCTTGCCCGAGAAGGTCAGGAAGGCGGCATACAGGACATTCGCATTGGGCTGGTAGCGGATGTCGCCAAACGCCGTGGTGTCTGCGGCCACCTTGTTGGCGCCGTCGAATTTGAACGTGCAGACTTCGGGCTGCGAACCGATGGGGTTCTTTTTCTCGACATCGGTGAGGTTCAGCGCGCCGTTGCCATAGATGCCGTTGATGCCTCCGAGCGTGGACGCGGTCACCGTGAGCACGCCGGGTTCGTTGCTGGGGGTCGGATCGCTGTCGTTGCCACCGCCGCAGGCGGCCAGCAGGACAGAAGCGGCCGCGGTGGCGGCGCACAGTTTGGCAAAAGGGTGGAAGGAGATCATGGGGGCGTCCGGTAGGTGGATGAAACACGGAGCGACTGGGCAGATGCCGCAGGCCGCTCCTGCCTGGTCCCGATCGTCGGCGCGCACCGCCGCGCCCCCTGTGCGCGTGCGCCGGCAGTGGGCGTAGGACGGGCGCCGACACACGCCCCGGCGGCACCTCGCCGCGCCGTGTCAGCGGGCCAGCACCGGCGCCAGCGCCACGCCGGTGTGCGTGCCCAGGCGCACCACCCCTTCGGGCGTGTCGGCGGCCACGATGCGGCCGCCGGCGCTGCCGCCTTCGGGGCCCAGGTCGATGACCCAGTCGGCCTCGGCGATCATGTCGAGGTCGTGCTCGATCACCACCACGCTGTGGCCGCCGTCAACCAGGCGGTGCAGCACGCGCAGCAGCTTGTCGACGTCGGCCATGTGCAGGCCCACGGTCGGCTCGTCGAGCACGTAGAGCGTGTGCGGCGCCTTGTTGCCGCGGCGCCCGACCTCGTCGCGCACCTTGGTCAGCTCGGTCACGAGCTTGATGCGCTGCGCCTCGCCGCCCGAGAGCGTGGGCGAGGGCTGGCCGAGCGTGAGGTAGCCCAGGCCCACGTCCTTGAGCAGCTGCAGCGGGTGTGCGATGCCGGGCATGGCGGCGAAGAAATCGACCGCCTCGTCCACCTCCATCTGCAGCACGTCGCCGATGCTCTTGCCGCGCCAGGTCACGGCCAGCGTCTCGGGGTTGAAGCGCGCGCCGTGGCAGGCCTCGCACGGCACCTTCACGTCGGGCAGAAAGCTCATGGCGATGGTGCGGATGCCCTGGCCTTCACAGCTCGGGCAGCGGCCTTCGCCGGTGTTGAAGGAAAAGCGCCCGGGCGCATAGCCGCGCGCCTTGGCTTCGAGCGTTTCGGCGAACAGCTTGCGCACCGTGTCCCAGAAACCGATGTAGGTGGCGGGGCAGCTGCGCGGCGTCTTGCCGATCGGCGTCTGGTCGACCTCGAGCACGCGGTCGATGGTCTCGAAACCGGCCAGGCCCGTGCAGCCGACCAGCGCGGGCGCCTTGCCCGCGTCCATGGCGTCGCGCCCGGCGCGGGTAGCACGCTGCTGCACCCAGGCCTGCACATTGGCCAGCAGCACGTCGCGCGCCAGCGTCGACTTGCCCGAGCCGCTGACGCCCGTCACGGCAACCAGGCGGTGCAGCGGCACGCTGGCGGTGAGGCTCTGCAGGTTGTGCAGCTGCGCGCCGTACACCGTGAGCCAGCGCGTCGCTCCGTCCGATTTTGGGTCTTTTTGGCCCGAAACGCTTGCTGCGTCTTCGCTGTCAGCTATGGAACCAGGAGTCATGACAGGCCTGCGCGCCTGCAGCGGGTGGCGCATGGCGTGCAGCAGGTAGCGCCCGGTCTGCGAATCCGCCGCACCGGTGATGTCGGCCACGCGGCCCTCGGCCACCAGCCGGCCGCCGCGCTTGCCGGCGCTCGGGCCGATGTCGATGATGTGGTCGGCGCGGCGGATCGTGTCTTCGTCGTGCTCCACCACGACCAGGGTGTTGCCCTTGCTGCTGAGCTGGTGCAGCGCATTGAGCAAGATCTGGTTGTCGCGCGCGTGCAGGCCGATGGTCGGTTCGTCGAGCACGTAGCACACGCCCTGCAGGTTGCTGCCGAGCTGCGCGGCCAGGCGGATGCGCTGCGCTTCGCCACCCGACAGCGTGGGCGCGCCCCGGTCGAGCGTGAGGTAGCCCAGGCCCACTTCTTCAAGAAATTCGAGCCGGCTCTGGATCTCGGGCAGCAGGTCGCGCGCGATCTCGGCCTGGCGGCCCGTGAGCGCCAGCGCAGCCGCCCAGGCGCGGATGTCGGTCACCGACAGGCGCGCGATGTCGGTGATGGCCACGCCCGCGCGCCCGCTCGCGGCGTCTTCGCCAAACTGCACGGCGCGCGCCGTGGCGTTGAGCCGCGTGCCGTGGCAGGTCGGGCAGGCCAGGCCTTCGACGTCTTCCACCTCGGGCTCGGCAAAGGTCTGCTCGCGGCCCTTCTGGTCGTCGGCCAGCACCGAGTCGTCGAACACCTTGCGCTGCTCTTTGGTGAGCTGCACGCCCGTGCCGACGCAGTCGGGACACCAGCCGTGCTTGCTGTTGTACGAAAAGAGCCGCGGATCGAGCTCGGCATAGCTCGTCGCGCAGACCGGGCAGGCGCGCTGGGTCGAGAACACCTTCACCCGCCCGATGCCCGCCGTCGGCAGGCCGCCCTCCAGCGCCTCGGCCAGGCCGTCGAGGTGCGAGAGCACATGCACCACGCCCTTGCCGTGCGTGAGCGCCTGCGCGAGCGCAATGCGCAGCAGCGCCTCGTTCTCGGGCCGCACATCGAGGCTCACCACGGGCAGCTCGATGGTGTGCTCCTTGAACCGGTCCAGGCGCGGGAACGGCGCCGTGGGCACGAAATGGCCATCGACGCGCAGGTGCGTGTGGCCGCGCGGGCGCGCCCAGTCGGCCAGCTCGGTGTAGACGCCCTTGCGGTTCAGCACCAGCGGCGCCAGCAGGCCGATGTGCTGGCCGCGGTAGTTCCTGAGCAGCTGCGCGGCGATGCTGTCGGTCGTTTGCGGCTGCACCGCGGCGCCGTCATGGATGCAGTGCTGCACGCCGAGCTTGACGTAGAGCAGGCGCAGGTAGTGCCAGACCTCGGTGGTCGTGCCGACGGTGGACTTGCGCCCGCCGCGCGAGAGGCGCTGCTCAATCGCCACGGTGGGCGGAATGCCGTAGACCGCGTCGACCTCGGGGCGCCCGGCCGGCTGCACGATGCTGCGCGCATAAGCGTTGAGCGATTCCAGGTAGCGGCGCTGGCCTTCGTTGAACAGGATGTCGAACGCCAGCGTGGACTTGCCCGAACCGCTGACCCCCGTGACCACACTGAACTGGCCGCGCGGAATGCTGACGCTCAGGCCCTTGAGGTTGTGCTCGCGCGCGTTCACGATGTCGATGGTGTTTTTGGCCTGCAGCGCTTTGCGGGACTGCGCCTGCAGCTCTCTTTTAAGGAGCACCGAAGTGTCTTCGTGCACCGCATGGCCCGCCGCGCCGATAGCCTGCGCGTAGTCGCGCAGCGCCGCGCCCGTATGCGACGTGGCGTGTTCGCGCACCGCCTCGGGCGGCCCCTCGGCCACGACCCAGCCGCCGGCGTCGCCGCCCTCGGGGCCCAGGTCGATCAGCCAGTCGGAGGCAGCGATCACGTCGAGGTTGTGCTCGATGACGACCAGCGAATGGCCGGCGTCGAGCAGCTTGCCGAACGCGCGCATCAGCTTGGCGATGTCGTCGAAATGCAGGCCGGTGGTCGGTTCGTCGAACAGGAACAGCGTGCCCTTGCGCGCCAGCGGCTGGCGGCTGTTTGACGCGCTTTTGGCCGCGCCGGCCAGGAAGCCTGCGAGCTTGAGCCGCTGCGCCTCGCCGCCGCTGAGCGTGGGCACGGGCTGGCCGAGCTTCACGTATTCGAGCCCCACATCGACGATGGGCTGCAGCGCGCGCACCACGTCGCGGTCTTTGGCGAACAGCGCCACGGCCTCGCTCACGGTGAGGTCGAGCACATCGGCCACGTTGAGGGCCTTGCCGCCGCGCTCGATGGCCACCTGCAGGATTTCGGGCCGGTAGCGCTTGCCGTCGCAGTCGGGACAGCGCAGGTAGACGTCGGAGAGGAACTGCATCTCGACATGCTCGAAGCCCGAGCCGCCGCAGGTCGGGCAGCGCCCGTCGCCGCTGTTGAAGCTGAACTTGCTCGCGGTGTAGCTGCGCTCGCGCGCGAGCGGCGCTGTGGCGAACAGCTCGCGCACGGTGTCCCAGGCGCCGACGTAGCTCACGGGATTCGAGCGCGCGGTCTTGCCGATCGGCGACTGGTCGACGAACACCACGTCGTTCAGGTGGTCGGCGCCGAGCAGGCGCTCAAATGCGCCGGGCGTTTCGGTGGCCTTGCCGAAGTGGCGCTGCAGCGCCGGCGCCAGCACGTCCTGGACCAGGCTCGACTTGCCGGAGCCGCTGACGCCCGTGATAGTGACGAGGCGCTGCAGCGGAAACTCGACCGCCACGTCCTTGAGGTTGTGCTCGCGCACGCCTTCGAGGATGAGGCGCGGCGTGGCGTCGGTCACGCGGCGCGCAAACGGTGCGCCGACCCGCTTGCGCCCGCCGAGGTACTGGCCCGTGAGCGTGTCGGCGCTGCGCAGCGCCTCGGGCGTGCCGTCGAACACGATGCGCCCGCCGCGCTCGCCCGGACCGGGTCCGAAGTCGATCACGCGGTCGGCCGCGAGCATCACGGCCGGGTCGTGTTCGACCACCACCAGGGTGTTGCCGGCATCGCGCAGGCGCAGCATGGCCTCGGTGATGCGGTGCATGTCGCGCGGGTGCAGGCCGATGCTGGGCTCGTCGAGCACGAACAGCGTGTTGACGAGCGAGGTGCCGAGCGCCGTGGTCAGATTGATGCGCTGCACCTCGCCGCCGCTGAGCGTGCGGCTTTGCCGGTCGAGCGTGAGGTAGCCGATGCCGACATCACACAGGTATTTGAGGCGCGTGGTGATTTCCGCGTGCAGCAGCTTGAGCGCCTGGGCGTCGCCGCTGCGCGCGCCGGCCGGGGCGGTTTTTGCCTCAAAACCGGCCGTAACGCTTGCCCTGTCTGCGCTGTCAGCTATTGAATCAGGAGTTTCTGCGCTGGCCATGCGGTCGAAGAAGCGCCGCAACCGGTCGATCGGCAGCAGCATCAGGTCGTGCAGGCACAGGCCCGGCAGGGCTTCGAGCTGGGCGCGACTCCACTGCACGCCCTGCGGCAGGAAGCGCTGCGCGGGCGGCAGCACGGCGTCGGCGTCCGCCTGGCTGCCGATGCGCCACAGCAGGCTCTCGGTCTTCAGGCGCGCGCCGCCGCAGCTGGGGCACGGCGTGTAGCTGCGGTACTTGGACAGCAGCACGCGGATGTGCATCTTGTAGGCCTTGGTTTCGAGGTACTCGAAGAAGCGCTTGATGCCGTACCACTGCTGGTTCCACTTGCCGTTCCAGTTCGGCGAGCCCTGGATGACCCAGTGCTGGTGCTCGTCGCTGAGGCGGTTCCACGGCGTGTCGCGCGGGATGCCGGCGGCTTCGGCGTGGCGCAGGAGGTCGTCCTGCGCTTCCTTCCACGCGGGTGTCTGCAGGGTCTTGATGGCGCCCGCGCGCAGCGTCTTTTTGGCGTCGGGGATCACCAGCCCGTAGTCCACGCCGATCACGCGTCCAAAGCCGCGGCAGGTCTCGCAGGCGCCCACCGCCGAGTTGAACGAGAACATCGACGCCAGAGGCTCGCTGTAGCGCAGGTCGCTGTCGGGGCAGTGCAGGCCGGTCGAAAACCGCCACACCTCAGGTTCGCCGCCGTCGGCCAGCCGGTAGACATTGAGCCGCCCGGCACCGCGCTTAAGCCCCACCTCGATCGCCTCGATGGCGCGCGCTTTTTCAGTGTTGCCGAGGCGAAAGCGGTCGGCCACCACGTCAAGCAGCTTGATGCCGCCCGATTCGCGCTCCGCCTGCACCTTGGTAAAGCCGCTGGCCGACAGCCACTGCGCGACTTCGTCGGCGCTGGTGTGGGCGGGCAGCTCCACGGGGAAGGTCAGCACGATGCGCGGATCACCGGCGGCAACGCACAGGCGCTGCAGCTCGGCGTAAATGGTCTCGGGCGAATCGTGGCGCACGGGCTGCGCGGTCTGGCGGTCGAACAGCTGGCCGGCGCGCGCGAACAGGAGCTTGAGGTGGTCGTTGAGCTCGGTCATCGTGCCCACGGTGGAGCGCGAACTGCGCACCGGGTTGGTCTGGTCGATGGCGATGGCCGGCGGCACGCCATCGACCTTGTCCACGGCCGGCTTGTCCATGCGGTCGAGGAACTGGCGCGCGTAAGCGCTGAAGGTTTCGACGTAGCGGCGCTGGCCCTCGGCGTAGAGCGTGTCGAACACCAGGCTGGACTTGCCCGAGCCGCTCGGGCCGGTGACCACGGTGAGCTCGCCGGTGTGGAGGTCGAGGTCCAGGTTTTTCAGGTTGTGCTGGCGCGCGCCGCGGATGCGGATCAGTCCCTGGGTCATGGCAGACGGTCTTTCTGGGGGTAGGCGGAACATTCTAGAAGCCCGCCACACCGCCGGCGCCCCAGGCTCCGAATGGCCCCAGCCAGGGCTTGCGCCGGCGCAAGCGTGCGCCGACATCGCGCAAACCCGCTCACGCGCGCGCCTGGTTCTCTCCTAGACTGGGTCTTTTTTCACGGCAAAGGCAAGGCATGAATCACTGGAAGAGCTTCTGGATGGGCACAGCGTGCATGGCGTGGCTGGTGGGCGCAGCCCAGGCCCAGATCCTGGTCGGGCAGACGGTGGGCATCAGCGGCTCGGCGGCGGCCACCGTGAAGGAGTCGATGGGCGGTGCCGCGCTCTACATCAACCACATCAACGCCCAGGGCGGCGTGGCCGGCCAGAAGATCGAGGTGCTCTCGCTCGACGACAAGTTCGACCCGAAGCTCACGCTGGACAACACGCGCACCCTGATCGAGCAAAAAGGCGTGATCGCGCTGTTCATGACCCGCGGCACCCCGCACACCCAGGGCATCCTGCCGCTGCTCGAGCAACATGGCGTGCCGCTGGTGGGGCCGTCCACCGGGGCCATGGTGCTGCACCAGCCGCTGCAGAAGTACATCTTCAACGTGCGCGCGCCCTACCAGCGCGAGGTCGAAAAGGCCATCACGCACCTGAACACCCTGGGCGTGCAGCGCATCGGCGTGGTGCACGTGGACGACAGCTTTGGCGCCGACGGCCTGGCGGGCGCCCTGGCGGGCTTCAAGGCCAACCAGATCGAGGCCTTGTTCGTCGAGAAATTCGACCGCGCCAAGCCCGACTACAGCGCGCTGGCGCCGCGCGTGTCGCAAAAGCAGCCCCAGGCGGTGATCTTCATCGGCACGGGCGCCGCCGTGGTCGATGGCATCAAGGCGCTGCGCGGCGCCGGGGTGACGGGGCAGATCGTGACGCTGTCGAACAACGCCTCGGGCGGTTTCGTCAAGGCCCTGGGCGAACAGGCGCGCGGCGTGGTGGTGACCCAGGTGTTCCCATCGGAGCGCTCGATGAGCTACCCGGTGATCAAGGAAGCCATGGCACTGGCCAAGGCCCAGCACACCGGCGCCCTCACGCCCGCCATGGTGGAGGGCTTCGTGAACGCGAAGGTGCTGGTCGAGGGCCTGCGCCGCGCCGGCCCCAAGCCCGACCGCGCCCGCCTGCATGCGGCGCTGGAAAGTATGCGCAAATATGACCTGGGCGGCCTGGAGCTGAGCTACAGCAGCACCAGCCATACGGGCCTGGACTTTTCCGACCTGTCCATCATCGGCCAGGACGGCAGCTTCCGGCGCTGAGCCCGCCCGCGCAGGGATGCAAAAAAGGCCCCACACCTTCGCAGGTGTGGGGCCTTTGGCTTCCAACCCTGCCAGGCGGGCACACGGCCCGCCTGGCAAAGGCATCAGAAGTTGTGGCGAACGCCGACGGCGAGAGAACTGAAGTCCTGGCCAGAAGGCGCGCTGTAGTTTGCGTTCGCGCTGTTGTTCACGCGGGTGTAGTAGCCGTACACCTTGGTGCGCTTGCTCAGGTTGTAGTTGTAAGCCAGGGTGTACTGCGTGGCTCCCGAATCGGCCACATTGCTCCACTTGTTGGCACGGCCCACGTTCAGGTGGAACTCGGAAGCGCCCAGGGCGTACATACCGGCCAGGCGGAAGTTGTTGCGGGTACCTGCACCGGTCGAAACCAATTGGTTCGCATCCTTGTTACGCTGGTAGTAGCCACCCACCGTGAACTGGCCAATGGTGTACAGAGCGCGCAGCCCGAACTGGTTGTTGCTGTTCACCGCGCTGTAGCCAGCGCCCAGGGCCAGGGGGCCCATGTTGTAGTTGGCAGCCAGGTCATAGCCGTTCTTGCCGCCGGAGGTTTGCTCGTGCAGGTTCACGGCAGCATCAACGGTCAGTCCGCCGAAGCTGGGGGTGCGGTAGCCCACCTTGTTCTTGGTGCCCAGGCCACCGAACCACACGGGGTCGTAGTACAGGGCGTCAGACGACGAACCGGTGTCGTGGTTGTGCATGCTGACGTAGTCGGCAGTGGCGTAGTAGGACTCGGGCGTGAAGTTGCCCAGGCGCACCATGCCGAAGCCGCCGGACAGGTTCACTTCGCTTTGGCGGCCAAAGGTGATCCCGCCGTTGGAACTGGGAAGGCCGGGCCAGCCCGTGCCAGCGCCGGTGTCCGAAGCAAAGCCGCTTTCGAGCTGGAAGCCAGCCTTCAGGCCGCCGCCCAGGTCTTCCGTACCCTTGAAACCAAAGCGCGAGGAGTTGTTGAAGAGGCCATTGACCTTGGTGTCACCTGTTTTTTGGTGTTCCACGGTGGTGTTCACGCGACCATACAGAGTGACGCTGCTCTGCGCGAGGGCAGCGCTGCTGCCCACAACTGCCAGCAGGGCCAGCAACAAACGACTTGGGTTTTGCATGTGATTTCCTTGAATGATCTTGACCATCGATGGGTAGGGCACGGTCTGCAGTTTTTGACTGATCAGTCCAAGGTGCATCTACCATCAAAATTTTAGGTTCAACCGCACTTCAGACCACAGTTTGGCGACGCCTTCATGACCAAAGTGATGCGTGGGCGCCACACGGGGACGCTTTGCGTCGCCCGGTTCTGCCGCTGGCCCCGCAATGGGACCAGCGGCAGCGCACTCAGTCGTCGGCGTAGATGTCCACGTCCTTGGTGTCGCGCAGGAACAGCGTGCCCACCACCAGCGTCATGCCGGCAATGATGATGGGGTACCACAAGCCGCTGTACATGTTGCCCGTCTGCGCCACGATGGCGAACGACATGGTGGGCAGCAGGCCGCCGAACCAGCCATTGCCGATGTGGTAGGGCAGGCTCATCGAGGTGTAGCGGATGCGCGTCGGGAACATTTCCACCAGGATGGCGGCAATGGGACCGTACACCATGGTCACCAGGATCACGAGGTAGGTCAGGATGACGATCATCATGACCTTGTTCATCTTGGCGGGGTCGGCCTTGGTCGGATAGCCGTCGGCCTTGAGCGTGTCGGCCACGGCCTTCTTGAACTCGGCGTCCTTCTTCTTGGCTTCGTCGGCGGCCAGGCCCTTCGACGCGTAGCTCGGGATGGTCACGTCGCCGATCTTGATGACCGCAGGCGTTCCGGCGGGTGCGTCTTCGCCGTCATAGCTGACCGAGCCGGCGGCCAGCACCTGCTTGGCGATGTCGCACGAGCTCGTGAACTTGGCCGTGCCCGTGGGGTTGAACTGGAACGAGCACTCCCTGGGGTCGGCCACGACCACGACCTTGTTCGCAGCCTGCGCCTGGGCGAGGTCGGGGTTGGCCGCTTCGGTCAGGGCCTTGAACACCGGGAAGTAGGTCAGCACGGCCAGCAGACAGCCCAGCATGATGATGGGCTTGCGGCCGATCTTGTCGGACAGCGTGCCAAAGATCACGAAGAACGGGGTGCCGATCAGCAGGGCCGCGGCGATCATCAGGTTGGCCGTGACGGCATCGACCTTGAGCTGCTGCGTCAGGAAGAACAGCGCATAGAACTGGCCCGTGTACCAGACCACGGCCTGGCCGGCCGTGAGGCCGATCAGCGCCAGGATGACGATCTTGAGGTTCTTCCACTGGCCGAAGGACTCGGACAGCGGCGCCTTGGAGGTGCGGCCCTCGGCCTTCATTTTCTGGAAGGCCGGCGACTCGGACAGCGACAGCCGGATCCACACCGACACCCCCAGCAGCAGGATGGACAGCAGGAACGGAATGCGCCAGCCCCAGTCGACAAAAGCTTCCTCGCCCATGAACGTGCGCGTGCCCAGGATCACCAGCAGCGACAGAAACAGGCCCAGCGTGGCCGTGGTCTGGATCCACGAGGTGTAGGCGCCGCGCTTGCCGTGCGGCGCGTGCTCAGCCACGTAGGTGGCGGCACCGCCGTACTCGCCGCCCAGTGCCAGGCCCTGCAGCATGCGCAGCGCGATCAGGATCACCGGCGCCGCCACGCCGATGCTGGCGTAGGTCGGCAGGATGCCCACGATGAAGGTGGACAGGCCCATGATCAGGATGGTGACCAGGAAGGTGTACTTGCGCCCGATCATGTCGCCCAGGCGACCGAACACCAGTGCGCCGAAGGGCCGCACGATGAAGCCGGCGGCAAAAGCCAGCAGCGCAAAGATGAACGCCGACTGCGGATCGAGGCCGCTGAAGAACTGCTTGGCGATGATGGCGGCGAGCGAGCCGTACAGGTAAAAGTCGTACCACTCGAACACGGTGCCGAGTGACGAAGCGAAGATGACTTTTCGCTCCTCTGCTGACATCGGCCTGGGAGCCGGGTGGCCGGCACCCAGGCTGGCGGCATTGATGGCCATGGTTTTGTCTCCTAAGTTTTATGGGGAACTACAGGCAGTGAAAAATTTACCTGTGGTTGCACTATCCGGTCGGGCACTGACGCCGCTCTGACGCGTTTCTTACAGAAGTTGACGGCAAACTTTCGCGGTCCTTACGGCTTTGGTAGTAACCCGGCCGTGCCTTTTCCCGATGTGAAAAAGGGGCACTTGGCAGGCCGTTGCGCGCCGGCACCGTGCAGCCAGGGCCGGCCCTGCGGCAGGCCGAGAAACCGCTGCGCACCCGCTGGCGGCCGCGCAGCGTAAGCACTTGGTCAGTGGGCGTTTGCAGAATCAAAAACCTGCGGACCGGTGCGCCGGCCTGCATGGCGGTTCCGCATCCACCCCGAGGAGAGACACATGAGCGACCCCATCGTCGACAGAATACAAAGGCACCCCAAGTACCTCGAGCTGCGCCGCAAGCGCAACCGCCTGGCCATCGTCCTGACGGCGTTGATGATGGTCGTGTACTACGGCTACATCGCGCTGATCGCCTTTGACAAGGAATTCCTGGCGCGCCCGATCGGCGCAGGCGTGACCTCGCTGGGCATTCCGATCGGTTTCGGCGTGATCGTCTTCACCATCGTGATCACCGGCATCTATGTGCGCCGCGCCAACGGCGAATTCGACAACCTGACCAAAGACATCCTGAAGGACGCATCGCAATGAACGCACGGCACAACAACGCAGGCGGCGCGTTGGCGCTGCTGGCCCTGCTGGCGGCGGCGGGCGGCGCCCATGCCGCGGGCGGCGACCTGGGCCAGTCCGCCAAGCAGGCGACCAACTGGACGGCCATCGTCATGTTTGCCGTCTTTGTCGCCGGCACGCTCTGGATCACCAAGTGGGCGGCCTCCAAGACCAAGTCGGCGTCCGACTTCTACACCGCTGGCGGCGGCATCACTGGCTTCCAGAATGGCCTGGCGATTGCCGGCGACTACATGTCGGCCGCGTCCTTCCTGGGCATTTCGGCGGCCGTGATGGCCTCGGGCTACGACGGCCTGATCTACTCGCTGGGCTTTCTCGTGGGCTGGCCCATCATCACCTTCCTGATGGCCGAGCGCCTGCGCAACCTGGGCAAGTTCACGTTTGCCGACGTGGCCGGCTACCGCTTCCAGCAGGGCCCGATCCGCGCGTTCGCCGCGTCGGGCACGCTGGTGGTGGTGGCGTTCTACCTGATCGCGCAGATGGTCGGCGCGGGCCAGCTCATCAAGCTGCTGTTTGGCCTCGAATACTGGATGGCCGTGGTCATCGTCGGCGCGCTGATGATGGTGTATGTGCTGTTCGGCGGCATGACCGCGACCACCTGGGTGCAGATCATCAAGGCCTGCCTGCTGCTGGCCGGCGTGACCTTCATGGCCTTCATGGTGCTCGCGCAGTTCGGCTTCAGCCCCGAGGCGCTGTTTGCGCGCGGCGTGGAGGTGCGCGCCGCCATTGCCGCCAACACCGGCAAGACACCCGAAGAGGCGGCCAAGGCCGGCCTGGCCATCATGGGGCCGGGCGGTTTCATCAAGGACCCGATTTCGGCCATCTCGTTCGGCATGGCGCTGATGTTCGGCACGGCCGGCCTGCCGCACATCCTGATGCGCTTCTTCACCGTGCCCGATGCCAAGCAGGCACGCAAGTCGGTGCTGTGGGCCACGACCTGGATCGGCTACTTCTACGTCCTGATCTTCATCATCGGCTTTGGTGCCATCACCCTGGTGCTCACCAACCCCGAGTTCGCGGATGTGGCCACGGGCGTGATCCACGGCGGCGCGGGCACGGCCAACATGGCGGCGGTGCTGGTGGCCAAGTCGGTGGGCGGCAATATCTTCTTCGGCTTCATCTCGGCCGTGGCGTTCGCGACCATCCTGGCCGTGGTCGCGGGTCTCACCCTCTCGGGCGCTTCGGCCGTGTCGCATGACCTGTACGCCACCGTGTTCAAGAAGGGCAAGGCCGACAGTGCCTCGGAACTCAAGGTCTCGCGCATGACCACAGTCGCCCTGGGCCTGATCGCCGTGGTGCTGGGCATCGTCTTCGAAAAGCAGAACATCGCGTTCATGGTGTCGCTGGCGTTTGCGATCGCGGCCTCGGCCAACTTCCCGGTGCTGTTCCTGTCGGTGCTCTGGAAGGACTGCACGACGCGCGGTGCCGTGGTCGGCGGCTTCCTCGGTCTGGTCTCGTCGGTGGGCCTGACCATCGTGTCACCGTCGGTCTGGGAAGCGACGCTGGGCCACCCGGCCGGCTCGGCCTGGTTCCCCTACACCTCGCCCGCGCTGTTCTCGATGGCGATCGGCTTCATCGGCGTGTGGCTGTTCTCGATCACCGACCGCAGCGCCAACGCCGCGCGCGAACGCGCCGCCTTCCCGGCGCAGCAGGTGCGCTCGGAAACCGGCTTTGGCGCCTCGGG
>NZ_MWOM01000038.1:5235-10932 GCF_012931925.1 Acidovorax sp. SRB_24 | reverse complement strand
AGCTGCCGGAACTTGTGGTCGTAGTACAGCGCCGAGACCTCTATTTTTTGCTGCGGCAGCCCCATGCCGAGGAGCGGCCAGAGGGCGCGGTTGAGCATGGCGACGTCGAACTCGAGGAAGTAGCCCACCAGCGGGCGGCTGCCGATGAAGTGCAGCAGCCGATGCATCGCCTCGCCCAGCGGCAGCCCTTGGGCCACGTCTCTGCTGCGCAGGCGGTGGATGCGCACGCTCTGGGCCGGCACGTCCCTGCCGGGGCGCACCAGCAGCTCCAGGCGCTGGCTGGTCAGGATCCGGTTGCCGACGATGCGCACCGCGCCGATGGCGATGATGTCGTCGCTGCGCACGTTGAGCCCCGTGGTCTCGCAGTCCAGCGCCACCCATTCCCCGGGCGGCGGCGGATCGAACAGGAAGGCATAGGCCGGGTCGGCCAGGTGGTAGAGCAGCCAGCGGCGCCGCAGCTGCGCCAGCCAGCGGCGCGGACCGGTGGCGGCGCTCACAGCGCGTCCAGCCGCAGGCGCTGGTGCAGCAGCGCCTTGAAGCGCTTGACCACCGTCAGCGCGTCCTTGAGCAGGTCGCGCTCCAGGCTGCTCAGGCGCTGCGGATCGACATTGCCGGTGACGGCGCGGCCGGTGTCGACCTCCGCCAGCCCGGCCTTCAGGCGCAGCCCCATCAGAAAGTGCAGGCTCTCGACCAGCTCCTCGCCGAGCCGGGCGTCCAGCGTGCCGTCGGCCGCCAGCGCGGCCACGCGCTCGGCCGTGCCGGTGGCGGTCACGCGCCGCGCCAGCGCCAGGCTGCGCACGCCGTGCACGATGGGGAAGATGCCGGCCTTCTTCAGGCTGATCTGGCGCACATCGTCGCCCAGGCCGAGCAGCCGGTTCCACCAGCCGCCGCCGTTGTCGAACTGCAGGGCCGCCGCGGCAAAGCGCGCAACCAGGGCGTCGTTGTCGGTGGCCAGCGCCATCAGCCCGCGCCGCACACCGGCCAGCAGCGCGGCGTCGCCCGCCACCGCGTGCGCGTCGAGGAAGATGGCCAGATTCATCAGGCTGTCACCTTCGGGCAGCAGCAGCCACTGGCGCACGCGCCGCGTGAATTCGCTGGCCGTGCCGCGCCATTCGGGGTTGCTGAGCATGATGCGGCCCGGGCACTCGGGGTAGCCAAAGCGCTCCAGTACGTCCGAAAAACGCTGGCAGATGGCATCGAGCTCGTGCGGCGCGGTGTAGCCGTCGCGCAGCAGCAGGCCGTTGTCCTGGTCGGTCTTGAGCAGCTGTTCTCCGCGCCCCTCGCTGCCCATGACGAATAGGCAGCTGTGGGCCACCAGCTCGGCCGGCGCCACCATGCCCCAGGCGCGCTCGAACAGGCGCGCGTTGAGCTGCTGCACCAGCTTGGCCATCAGGCCGATGCGCGTGCCGCCGCGGTGCAGCGCGGCAATCAGTCGCGTGATCTGCGCGGCCGCCTGCGCCAGCGCCTGCAGGTCCTGCGCCTGCTCGATCTGCACCGTGATCAGGTGCGAGTGGTTGGCCAGGAAGCTGAACAGGTCGAGCGCCTCGAGGATGCCGCGCACCCCGCCGCCCTTTTCCTCGTCGTCCAGCACCACCACGCGGTGCACGCGCTCGCGCAGCAGCAGCGCCATGGCGTCTCCGAGCTGGTCGGACGCGCGCACGGTGACCACCGGGCGGCTGGCCAGCTCGCCCACCGCCAGCCGGTCGAGCGGCCGCCCGTCGAGGATGGCGCGCTGCAGCGTGGTGTTGGTGAAGATGCCCAGCCCCCCTGCCAGCCCCGTGACCAACACGCTGGTGGTGCGCTGCGCCTGGAACAGCCGCACCACGGAAACGATGTCGCACCCGGCATCGACCGTGTGCGCCGGGCGCAGGTAGGCCGCGTCCACGCGCGCCAGCGTCAGCGACTGGCGCTCGTGCTGGTCCGGGCGCTGGGCCAGCGCGCTGAGCTTGTGCCCGATGTCGGAAAACAGCAGCGCGCCGAAGGTGGTGTTGCGCGCGATCAGCTCCTTCACCGTTGCGCGGGCCAGCTGGTAGGCCACCACCTCCTGGGCCGCGACGAAGCGGCTGCTGACGCGCCCGGCCACCAGGCCGCGGCCGTCGAAGCTGTCGTCGGGGCCGTAGGTGGCCAGCACCTCGTCGCCCTCGGTCTGCGTGACATAGCCCTTGATGGGAATGAACAGGTGCGTGGGCACCGCGCCCACCTCGAGCACCACGGCGCCCTCGGGGAAGTAGGCGATGTCAACGCTGTCCTGCACCAGGCGCTGCTCGTCCAGGCTCAGGCAGTCGAACGGCGACGCGGCAAAGTTGAAGGCGTTGGGCATGGTGGGGCGCGATGGTGAACCGCCTGCGGCCTCGGTTCAGGCTGCGGCCCCCGCATTCAACCCGGCAGGCCTTGCGCCACGCTTGCAGCGGCGTCCCAGCCGGTGTCGAACCAGGCGTCGCCTTCGAGGTAGGCGCGCAGCATGGGCAGGCCGTCGAGCCCCCAGAACAGCTTGCCATCGACCTCGAACGCCGGCACGCCGAACACGCCGCGCGCGGCCGCGGCCTCGGTGTTGGCGCGCAGCAGCGCCTTCGGTTGCGCGCTGGCGCTGTCCTGGCCCGGCTGCAGCTGCGGCGCCAGCTCGGCCGCCAGCGCATCGAGCCGCGCCGCATCGAGCGCCTCGTGCCCGCCCTGCCAGACATGGCGCAGCACCGTGCCGGCGACAAAGCGGTTGACGCTGCCGTCCGCGCTGCAGGCCAGCGCCTGGCGCAACAGCGGCAGCGGATTGAACGGGTGGCGCAGCGGCATCGCGAGCGGCACGCCGAGCGCGTGGCCCAGCCAGCTGACGTGGCGGTAGGTCCAGTCGCGCTTCGGAAGAATGCCGGCCGGGCCCGGGTTGCCATGCTGCTGCAGCAGCGCGCCCAGCAGCACCGGCCGGTATTCGACGCTGTAGCTCAGCCCTTCGAGCACCTCGGGCAGGCGCTCGAAGGCCAGCCAGGCATAGGGCGAGACAAAGTCGAGGTAGAAGGCGATGTGCTTCATGTCGGCTCCTGCGCCAGGGTCTCGGGCGGAAACGGCACGCCCGCGCGCTGCGACAGCTGCGCCCAGATGGCCAGGCGCTCCGCCCGGCCGGCCTGCGCCCAGGCGCGGATCTCGGGGATGGTGCGGAAGCACCCGCTGCAGTGGCTGCGGTCTTCGGTCATGCGGCAGACCGAGATGCAGGGCGAGGGGATGTCCTCGTCAGAATTTTGGTCAAAATAGCCTGCAGCGCCCAGCAGGCTTGTGCGAGCAGCTATTGGTTCAATAGCATTCATGCTTGTCTCTGTTCTGTTTCCTGCACCACGTCCACCACGGGGGCGCCGGTGAGGCGTTGCAAGTCATCGGGGTGCAGCGCAAACACGCCGTGCGGGTGGCCCGCCGCCGCCCACAGCACGCCAAAGCGCTGCAGTTCGCGGTCGATCAGCGTGACCGGCGGCGTGGCGTGCGCAATCGGCGAAACACCGCCAATGCTGAAGCCGGTGCGCGCCTTGACGAACTCGGCGTCGGCGCGGCCCAGCTTGCCGACCAGCGCCTCGACCTTCTTTTCGTCGACGCGCCGGTCCCCCGAGGTCACGACCAGCACCGCCGCGCCGTCGCTTTTGCGCCGGAAGATGATGCTCTTGGCGACCTGGCCGACCTCGATGCCCAGCACCTCAGCCGCCTGCTGCGCGGTGCGGCAGGCGTCGTCCAGCATGCGCGGCAGGTGCGGGTGGCCCAGCGCCTGCAAGGCCGCCGCCACGCGCTGCACGCCCTCGGGCAAGGCTTTCAATTCAGCTCCACACATGGCGCTCACCCTGCCCGCTTGTTCAAGATCGCCATCGCCGCGCGCGAGTTCGGCTTGCGACCCAGAAAACCGCTGATGTAGGCACCGGCGTCGATCAGCTTGTCGAGATCGATGCCGGTCTCGATGCCCATGCCGTGCAGCAGGTAGACGACGTCTTCGGTGGCCACGTTGCCGGTCGCGCCCTTGGCGTAGGGGCAGCCGCCCAGACCGGCGACCGAGGTGTCGTACTGCCACACGCCCATCTGCAGCGTGGCCAGGGTGTTGACCAGCGCCTGGCCGTAGGTGTCATGGAAGTGGCCCGACACGTCGTCGATGCCGTAGTGCTGCAGCGTGGCTTCGACCGCGCGCTGCACCTTGAGCGGCGTGCCCACGCCGATGGTGTCGGCCACGCCGACATGCTGCACGCCGATGCCCTTCATCAGGCCGGCCAGGTACGCCACGCGCTCGGGCGCAATTTCGCCCTCGTAGGGGCAGCCGACGGTGCAGCTCATGGCGCCGCGCACGGCGATGCCGGCGGCGCGCGCGGCCTCGACCACGGGCGCAAAGCGCTCGATGCTCTCGGCGATGCTGCAGTTGATGTTCTTCTGGCTGAAGGCCTCGCTGGCCGAGCCGAAGACCACGATCTCGTCGGGCCGGTCGGGCACGGCGGCCTCGAAGCCTTTGAGGTTGGGCGTGAGCACCGAGTAGCGCACGCCTTGCTTGCGCGCGATGCCTTGCATCACAGCGTGGTTGTCGGCCATCTGCGGCACCCATTTGGAGCTGACGTAGCTGGTAACCTCGATCTCTGTGAGGCCGGCGTCCTGCAGGCGGTGCACCAGGCCGACCTTGACGTCAAAGGGCACGGGCGATTTTTCGTTCTGCAGGCCGTCGCGCGGGCTGACATCGACGAGCTTGACGCGGGAGGGGTAGTTCATGGAAAGGTCCTCAACTCCAGATAACTGCGCGGGCCTTCAGTAGCCGCGGTCGGGGTTCACGATACCCGCCACGGCCTCGCCGCGCTGCAGGGCAGCGATCTTGCCCGCAATCTGCGCAATGGTTTCATCGCGCAGGGTGCGCGCCGAGGTGTGCGGCGTGACGGTGATTTTCGGGTGCTGCCAGAACGGGTGGCCGGCGGGCAGCGGCTCGGTGCGGAACACGTCGAGCGTGGCGCCGGCCAGGTGGCCGCTGGCGAGCAGCGCGATCAGGTCGTCGTCGACCAGGTGCGCGCCGCGCGCCACGTTGATGACGTAGCCGCCGCTCTGCAAGCGCGAGAGGGTGCCCTGGTTGAGGATGTCCTGCGTTTCAGGCGTCAGCGGCAGCAGGTTGACCAAGACGCGGCTGGCGGCCAGGAAGTCGTTGAAACCTTCGGCGCCGCTGTAGCAGCGCACGCCGCCCAGCGCCTTGGGCGAGCGGCTCCAGCCGTTGACCGGAAACTCGAACTGCGCCAGCGCCCGCGCCACGCGCGTGCCCAGAACACCCAGGCCCGTCACGCCGACGGCGAAATCGGTGCGCAGGCGCGGCTTGCGGTAGGCCCATTGCCCTGCGTGCATGCTCTCGTCGTAGGCGTCGAACTCACGGAAGTGGCGGATGACGGCATGGCACACGTATTCGGCCATCTGCACGGCCATGCCGGCGTCGTCGAGCCGCACGACGGCAGCCGTGGGCGGCAGGCGCAGCTTGAGCAAGGCGTCGACGCCGGCGCCGATGTTGAACAGGGCTTTGAGGTCCGGCTGCTCGTCGAGGAACTGCTGGGGCGGCGCCCAGACGACGGCGTAGTCGGCCTGCGGCGCGCCGGCCTGCCAGACGCTGATGTCAGCGCCGGGCAGCGCGGCGGCCAGGCCCTTCAGCCAGGGTTCGGATTTGGTGTCGGTACAGCAAAAAGTGATTTTCATGGCGTGCGAGGTTAACGCCTGCGC
>NZ_MWOM01000038.1:0-5184 GCF_012931925.1 Acidovorax sp. SRB_24 | reverse complement strand
TCCTGCACCACGCCCGCGCGCGGCGCGGCGATGGTGTGCTCCATCTTCATGGCCTCCATCACGGCCAGCGCCTGTCCCTTGCTCACCGTGTCGCCCGCCTGCACGGCGAACGAGACCACCTTGCCCGGCATGGGGGCCGTCAGGCGGCCGCCTTCGTCCTGGGCCTCGCCCGCATGGGCCAGCAGGTCGATGGCGACGATCTGCGTTGCGCCCTGGGGTGTGAACACATGGTCGGTCTCGCCCATGGCGTACACGGTCGCCAGCGTGCGCTGGCCGGCGTACTGCAGGTCGATGCCGCGCCCGGCGGCCTCGAACACCAGCGGGCCGGACACCGCCCCGGCGCCCTCACCCACGCTCAGGCGCAGGCCGCCGCCGTGCAGGTAGGCCAGGCTGGCCTTGGCGTGCGCGCCGCCGAAAGTGAACTCGAAGCGGCGCTCGACCAGGCCGTGCGAGCGCCAGCCGTCGCGGCGGCTGAACGGGTCCGCGCCTTCGCGGGCACGCTCGCGCAGCAGGGTCTGCGCCACGGCGGCGGCGGCCGCCAGCGGCAGGCCCACGCGCTCCTGCTGGAACAGCACGGCCTCCTCGCGCGGTATCAGCGCGGTGTCGAGGTGGGCCTGGGCGAACGAGTCGCTGCGCGCGACCAAGCGCAGAAACTGCACGTTGGTCGCCAGGCCGACGATGTGCGTCTGCGCCAGTGCCTCATCGAGCCGCGCCAGGGCCTGTTCACGCGTGTCGCCATGCACGATGAGCTTGGCGACCATGGGGTCGTAGAACGGGCTGATGGCGTCGCCCTCGCGCACCCCGTCGTCGATGCGCACCGCAGCGCGCTCAAAGCTGGTGGCGGGCGGCTTGCGGTACACCTGCAGCGTGCCGGTGGCCGGCAGGAATTGGTTGTCCGGGTTCTCGGCGCAGATGCGCGCCTCGATGGCGTGGCCGGTGATGCGCAGCTCGTCCTGGCGTTTGGGCAGGGGCTCGCCGCTGGCCACGCGCAGCTGCCACTCGACCAGGTCTTCGCCGGTGATGGCCTCGGTCACCGGGTGCTCGACCTGCAGGCGCGTGTTCATCTCCATGAAGAAGAACTTCATCTGCTCGGGGTGCGCGTAGCCGCCGGGCTGCTCGACGATGAATTCCACCGTGCCCGCACCGACGTAGTTCACGGCGCGCGCAGCGGCCACGGCGGCCTCGCCCATGCGCGCGCGCAGCTCCGGCGTCATGCCCGGCGCAGGCGCTTCTTCGAGCACCTTCTGGTGGCGCCGCTGCACCGAGCAGTCGCGCTCGAACAGGTAGACGCAGTTGCCCAGCGTGTCGCCAAACACCTGGATCTCGATGTGGCGCGGGCGCTGCACGTACTTTTCGATCAGCACCGCATCCAGGCCAAAGCTGCTGATGGCCTCGCGCTGGCAGCTGGCGAGCGCGGCGGCGAAATCCTCCGACTTTTCCACCACGCGCATGCCCTTGCCGCCGCCGCCGGCGCTGGCCTTGATGAGCACGGGGTAGCCGATGCGGTCGGCCTCGCGCTGCAGCAGCGCCGGGTCCTGGTCGCTGCCGTGGTAGCCGGGCACCAGCGGCACGCCGGCCTTTTCCATCAGCTGCTTGGACTCGGCCTTGAGGCCCATGGCGGAAATCGCCGACGCGGGCGGGCCGATGAACACCAGGCCCGCATCGGCGCAGGCCTGGGCGAACGCATCGTTCTCGCTCAGGAAGCCGTAGCCCGGGTGGATGGCCTGCGCGCCCGTGGCCTGTGCCGCGGCAAGGATCTTTTCCCAGCGCAGGTAGCTGTCCTGCGGCGCGCTGCCGCCGATGTGCACCGCCTCGTCGCAGACGGCCACGTGCTTGGCGCGGGCGTCGGCGTCGGAGTACACGGCGACGGTCTTGACGCCCAGGCGGCGGGCAGTGGCGGCGACCCGGCAGGCGATTTCACCGCGGTTGGCTATGAGAATTTTTGTAAACATGAGAAAACTCCAAGGTGAAAACGCCCGCGTGCCCACGCACCCGGTCTCAAAAATCCCAGGCCGTCACGGCCCCGGCACTCCTGCGGCCACGCCACAGGCGCGCAGCACGGCCGCCGCATCCAGGTGCGCAGCCACCGCGGCCCGGTGGGGCGGCGCCAGGCGCGGCACCTGGCCCCAGCAGGGCGCGGCCAGGCCGTCCTGCAGCGCCGTGATCTGGTCGGGCAGGTGCGGCATGGCGGCATCGACGGTGTTGGCGACCCAGCCGGCCAGCACCAGGCCGCGCGCGCGCACCGCCTCGGCCGTCAGGAAGGCATGGCTCAGGCAGCCCAGGCGCAGGCCCACCACCAACACCACGGGCAGGGCCAGCTCGCGGGCCAGATCGGCCGTGTCCCAGCCGGGCACCAGCGGCACGCAGAAACCGCCCACGCCTTCGACCAGGGTGATGTCGGCGCGCTGCGCCACACGGCGCACCTCGGCCAGCAGCGCCTGCGGCACCAGGCTGCGGCCTTCCAGGCGCGCCGCCACATGGGGCGCACAGGCGGCGCGCAATTGCCACGGGCCCACGTCACGGTCCGTCAAGCCCACATTGCCGGCGTCGCGCAGTTGCCGCACGTCTTCGTTGACCCAGACGCCCTCCACGCATTCCTGCCCTGCCGCCACGGGCTTGAGCGCGGCCACGCGCAGGCCCGTCTGCGCCAGCGCATGCGCCAGCCCGGCGGTGACGCAGGTCTTGCCGATCTCGGTGTCGGTGCCGGTGATGAACAAGCCCTTCATGCCGCGGCCTCCGCAGCGCCCGCCAGGTACTGCGCGCACTCTTGCAGCGCGTCCAGCAGCAGGTCGATGTCGGTGGCGGTGTGGCTGGCGCACAAGGTGATGCGCAAGCGCGCCGTGCCGGCCGGCACCGTGGGCGGCCGGATCGCCGGAACGCGGATGCCGTGGCGCTGCTCCAGCCGCGCCGCCAGCGCCAGCGCCTGGGCATTGGTGCCGACCACCAGGGGCTGCACGGGGGTGTCGGACGGCACCAGCTGCCAGCCCGGTGGCGCGGGGCGCGCCAGCAGCGCCGCCACGCCGGCCTGCAAGTGCCGCCGCAAGGCGTGCAGTTGCGCCCGGCGCGCATCGCCCTCGTCGCCGGCCACCAGCTGCAGGCTGGCCAACAGCGTGTGCGCCAGCGCGGGCGGTGCGGCGGTGGTGAAGATGTACGGGCGCGCGGCCTGCAGCAGGTACTCGGTGATGGTCGGGTGCGCGGCCACAAAGGCGCCGGCCACACCAGCCGCCTTGCCCAGCGTGCCGATCGCGATCAGACGCTCGCTGCGCAGGCCCAGGTACGCCAGCGTGCCGCGCCCCTGGGGCCCGAGCACGCCGAAGCCGTGCGCGTCGTCTACGATCAGCCAGGCGTCGTGCGCCTCGGCCAGCGCGAGCAGCGCGGCCAGCGGCGCCAGATCGCCGTCCATGCTGAAGACCGCATCGGTCACGATGAGCTTGATGCGCGCCGTGCTGGCCTGCAGCAACCGCGCCAGCCCCGCCATGTCGCCGTGGCCGTAGCGCTGCACGGCCGCGCGCGCCAGGCGCGCGCCGTCGATCAGCGAAGCGTGGTTGACCTCTTCGGAAAAGATCTCGGCGCCGGCATCGCCCAGCGCCGTGAGCACGGCCAGGTTGGCCATGTAGCCGGTGCAGAAAAACAGCGCGCGCGCATCGGGAATGCAGGGCGCCATCCAGTCACCCAGGGCGCGCTCCAGCGCGGCGTGCGCCTGCGAGTGGCCGCTGATGAGGTGCGACGAGCCCGAGCCCACGCCGTAGCGCGCCACGCCTTCGCCCATGGCCAGCGCCAGCGCGGGGTGCGCGGCCAGGCCCAGGTAGTCGTTGCTGCAGAACATCAGCAGTTCGCGCGATGCGCCACCGGCCGCCTGCACCTGCTGGCGCGGCGCGGTCGCGCTGCCGGCCTCGCGCAGCACGCGCGTCAGGTTCTGCGCGGCCAGCGCGTCGAGCTTGGCTTGCAGGTAGTCGATCAGCATGCCAGCACCCCATCCAGCGTGGCCATGACAGCGCGCGCCAGAAACTGCGCCAGCGCCTCGTCCATCACATAGGGTGGCATGACATACACGGTGCGGCCGATCGGTCGGATCAGCAATTCATGCTGGCGCGCGACCAGGTGAAAACGCTCGGCAAAGCCCGGCGGCGCCAGGTCCTCGCGCACATCGAACGCCAGAATCATGCCGCGCTGGCGCAGGTGCTGCACGCGCGCATCGGTGGCCGGCGGCGCAAAGGCATCGGCCAGCCAGCGCGCCTGCTCGCGGTTGCGCGCCAGCACATCGTCGCTGGCAAAGCGGTCGAGCACCGCGTTGGCCGCCGCGCAGGCCAGCGCATTGCCGGTGTAGGAATGCGAGTGCAAAAAGCCGCGCTCGACCTGCTCGCTCCAGAAGCACTGGTAGACCGCATCGGTGGTCAGCACCAGCGACAGGGGCAGGGTGCCGCCGCTGATGCCTTTGGACAGGGTGATGAAGTCGGGCCAGCCGGCATCGGCCTGCTCGAACGCAAAAAAACTGCCGCTGCGCCCACAGCCCACGGCAATCTCGTCGGCAATCAGGTGCACGTCAAATTCATCGCACAGCGCACGCAGCGCGCGCAGGTACGAGGGCTCGTGCATCACCATGCCGGCAGCGCACTGCACCAGCGGCTCGATGATGACGGCGGCAATGTGGCCGCGCCGCTCGGTCAGCATGCGGCGCATGTCGGCCAGGGCGCGGGCCTCTTGCATCGGGCCCTGGCGCGAGTCGGGCGCTTCGACCACGTGCGAGCGCATCAAGAGCGGGTCGTAGGCGTCGCGGAACACCGCCACGTCGGTGACCGACAGGGCGCCCAGCGTCTCGCCGTGGTAGCCATGGCGCAGGCAGATGAATTCACGCCGCGCGCTCTGGCCCAGATTGCGCCACGCATGAAAGCTCATCTTGAGCGCGATCTCCACGGCGCTGGCGCCATCGCTGGCAAAGAAGGTGTGGCCCAGCGCGCCGCCGGTCAGGGCCGCCAGCTTTTCGGCCAGCAGCACCGCGGGCGCGTGGGTGCAGCCCGCCAGCATGACGTGTGGCAGGGTGTCGAGCTGCTGCTTGATGGCGTCGTTGGTGCGGGCGTCGGCGTGGCCGAACAGGTTGACCCACCACGAGCTGTTGGCATCGAAATAGCGGCGACCGTCGTAGCCATACAGCCACGGGCCTGCACCGCGCGCGATGGCCAGGGG
>NZ_MWOM01000008.1:42314-104396 GCF_012931925.1 Acidovorax sp. SRB_24 | reverse complement strand
GGCAGTGCCGGCGGCGGCGCTGGACGCCGCGCGCGCGCCGCGGCAGGCCTGGGAGGGCGCGGCGGCGCGGCGGCGCCGGGTATTTCTGGCCCTCTCGCTGGCCAGCACGGTCGTGGCCAGCGCGCTGTTTGCCGCGGTCCAGCCGGTCTACGGCAGCCCCTGGCTGCAGTACGGGCAGCTGGCGCTGTTCGCGCTGCTGTCGGCCTGGGTGGTCACCGGCTTCCTCACCGGGCTGATGGGCTTTTGGGTCATGCTGCGCGGCGACCGGCACGCACTGTCGGCGCGCAGCGTGGTGGCGCACACGCTCCCGGCCGACGCGCGCAGCGCCATCGTCATGCCGATCTGCCACGAAGACGTGGCCACGGTGTTCGCCGGCCTGCGCGCCACCTGCGAATCGGTGGCGGCAACAGGGCATGCGCAGAGCTTCGATGTGTTCGTGCTCTCCGACAGCTGCGACCCGCGGGTGGCCGCGGCCGAGCGCGCCGCCTGGGAAGGTCTGCGCGCGGCGCTGGCGCGGCACCCCGGGCCAGCGCAGGTCCAGGTGTACTACCGGCTGCGCGCGCGGCGCACCCAGCGCAAGTCCGGCAACGTGGCCGACTTCTGCCGCCGCTGGGGCCGGGACTACCGCTACATGGTGGTGCTCGATGCCGACAGCGTGATGAGCGGCGACTGCATCGTGGCCATGGCCAAGCTGATGGAGGCCAACCCGCGCGCCGGCATCATCCAGACCGCCACGCAGGCCATCGGCCACGTGACGCTGCATGCGCGCGCGCAGCAGTTCGGCTCGCGCGTCATGGGGCGGCTGCTCACACTGGGCATGCAGTTCTGGCAGCTCGGCGATTCGCACTACTGGGGCCACAACGCCATCATCCGCGTAGCGCCCTTCATGGCGCACTGTGCGCTGGCACCGATCCGCGGCAGCGGCGGGCTGGCCGGCGGCATCCTCTCGCACGACTTCGTCGAGGCGGCGCTGATGCGCCGTGCCGGCTACCACGTCTGGCTGGTGGCCGACCTGACCGGCAGCTACGAGCAGCAGCCGCCCGACCTGCTGGCCGAGCTGCAGCGCGACCGCCGCTGGTGCCAGGGCAACCTGCAGAATGCACGCCTGGTGGCAGAGCCGGGCATCCACCTGGTGCACCGCGTGATGTTCGTCACCGGCGCGATGGCCTATCTGTCGGCGCCGCTGTGGCTGGCATTCCTGACGCTGGGCACGGCGCTGTGGCTGTCGGGCGCCAAGCTGGTGAACGACTGGCACATGTTGCCGCTCGAGCTGCTGGGACTGTGGGGCTGGACGCTGTGCCTGCTGTTCCTGCCGCGCATCCTGGGCCTGGCGGCGGTGTTCATGCGGCGCGAGCAGGCGCAGTACGGCGGCGCTGCCAGCCTGCTCCAAAGCGCCGCGCTCGAGAGCGTGCTGGCGATTCTGCAGGCGCCGATCCGCATGCTGGCGCACTCGCTGTTCCTGCTGATCGCGCTCGCCGGCCTGAAGCTGGAGTGGAGATCGCCGCCGCGCCACGCCAGTGCCGTGTCCTGGAGCGACGCCATCCGCCAACTGGCGCCGATGAGCGGGGTGGTGGCGCTGCTGGCGCTGGGCATCGCGCTGATCGACAGCAGCGCGCTGCTGTGGCTGGTTCCGGTGGGCCTGCCGCTGGCGCTGGCGATTCCTCTGGCCGTGCTCACCAGCCAGACCCCGCTCGGGCAGGCGCTGCGCGCGCGCCGCCTGTTGCTGATTCCCGAAGAATCGTGGTCGCTGCCGCCGGTGCTGCGCCGCGCCTGGCGGCATGCCAGCCGCCCGGCACGGCCAGGGTTGGAGACGGGCTGACCGGCGCAGCGGGCGCGCACCAACCAGAAAGCCGGCGCAGTACGCCGGTTTCCGGGAGCTCATGACGCTCTCTATTCAATAGCTTGAAACGCTGACCCCATAAGCACTAGAGACCCAAAAGACCCTTAAAACGGCATCTTGGGCATGCCACCGCCGCCCAGGCCCTTCATGCCGCCCATCTTCTTCATCATCTTCATCAGGCCGCCGCCCTTCATCTTCTTCATCATGTCCTGCATCTGCTCGAACTCCTTGAGCAGGCGGTTGACCTCTTGCACCTGCACGCCGGCACCGTTGGCGATGCGCTTCTTGCGCGTGGCCTTGATGAGTTCGGGCTTGCGCCGCTCTAGTTGGGTCATGCTCTGGATGATGCCTTCCTTGCGCTTGATGTCTTTCTCGGCCTTGCCCATGTCCATCTGGCCGGCCTTGGCCGTGAGCTGGGCCGGCAGCTTGTCCATCAGGCTCGACAGGCCGCCCATCTGCTTCATCTGCTGGATCTGACCGAGAAAGTCGTTGAGGTCGAAGCCGCTGCCGCTCTTGACCTTGGCGGCGAGCTTCTGCGCCGCCTCCATGTCGACGCCGGCCGAGACCTGCTCGACCAGCGCGACGATATCGCCCATGCCCAGAATGCGGCCGGCGTGGCGCTCGGCATCGAACACTTCGAGGCCATCGATCTTTTCGCTGACGCCGGCAAACTTGATCGGCGCGCCCGTGACCTGGCGCACCGACAGCGCCGCGCCGCCGCGCGAGTCGCCGTCGAGCTTGGTCAGGACGATGCCCGTGAGCGGCAGCGCCTCCTTGAAGGCGCGGGCCGTGTTGATCGCGTCCTGGCCCTGCATGGCATCGACCACGAACAGGGTTTCGACCGGATTGAGCACGGCGTGCAGGTCCTGGATTTCCTGCATCAGCACTTCGTCGATCGCGAGGCGCCCGGCGGTGTCGACCAGCAGCACGTCGAAGTAATGCTTCTTGGCGTAGTCGAGCGCGGCCAGCGCGATGTCGCGCGGCTTTTGCTCGGCCGTGCTCGGGAACCACTGGGCGCCGGCCTGGGCGGTCACGGTCTTGAGCTGCTCGATGGCGGCCGGGCGGTAGACGTCGCCCGAGACGGTGAGCACCTTCTTCTTGCGCTTTTCGATCAGGTGCTTGGCCAGCTTGGCCGTGGTCGTGGTCTTGCCGGCGCCCTGCAGGCCGGCCATCAGGATCACTGCGGGCGGCTGGGCGTTGAGGTCGATGTCGGCCACGCCCGCGCCCATGGTGGCGGCGAGCTCCTTGTTGACGATGGACACCAGCACCTGGCCCGGCTGCAGCGAGCCCAGCACTTCCTGGCCCAGGGCCTTGTCCTTGACGCGCGCGATGAAGTCGCGCACCACGGGCAGGGCCACGTCGGCTTCGAGCAGGGCCATGCGCACCTCGCGCAGCATGTCCTGCACGTTGGATTCGGTGATGCGGGCCTGGCCGCGCATCTCCTTGACGAGGCGCGAGAGTTTGTCGGTAAGTGCGGAGGCCATATCAGATGTTCCGGGTAGGGCGCGGCCGGGGGCGGGCGGCGGGTGGTGGGCCGGGCTGCAGGCAGCGGGCGAAAGGTAAACTGTGACCCATGATTTTACCCAGTGCATCCCCCGCCAGTCTCCTGCTGGGACTGGCGGCTGCCGTCGCCTATGCCGTGCCGGCGGTGGCGGGATCGCGCCTGCAGCCCGGCGGCGCCCGCAACGCGCTGTGGGCCGCATGGTGCCTGCACGCGGCCACGCTCGCCTGGGGCATGCTCGATGGCAGCGCGCGCTTTGGCTTTGCGCCGGCCCTGTCGATCACTGCCTGGCTCGTCCTGACCGTGTACGCGGTCGAGCGCCAGCTGTTTCCGCAGCTGCAGGCACGCTGGGCGCTGTCGGCGCTCGGCGGCGCCGCAGTGCTGCTGGCGCTGGCCTTTCCGGGCCAGCCGCTGCATGTGAGCGCCTCGGCCTGGCTGCCGCTGCACTTGGCGCTGGGCATCGCGTCCTACGGCTTGCTGGCGGCCGCCGTGGTCCACGCCGCCCTGATGACGCGGGCCGAGCGCCGCATCCGCCTGGCGGTGGACACGCACAGCGGCATCCCGCTGCTGACGCTGGAGCGCCTGACCTTCCGCTTCGTCACCGCCGGCTTCGTGCTGCTCTCGGCCACGCTGCTGGCCGGAGCGCTGTTCAGCGAGGCGCTCTATGGCCGCGCCTGGCGCTGGGACCACAAGGCGGTGTTCTCGGTGCTGTCGTGGCTCACGCTCGCGGCCCTGCTGCTGGGGCGCTCGCGCTTTGGCTGGCGCGGACGCACCGCCGTGCGCATGCTCTACGCGGGCGCGCTGCTGCTGCTGCTGGCCTATGTCGGTTCGCGCTTCGTGCTCGAAGTGGTGCTGGGACGCATGCTGTGAAGTATCTGGTCTTGTTTCTGGTGCTGGCCGTGGTCTACGGCGTGTGGCGCAGCGGCCGGCGCGCTCCCCCCGCACCGCCCGCGCAGCGCCCTCTGCCCCCGCCCCAGGACATGGTGGCCTGCGCACGCTGCGGCCTGCACTTGCCACGCGCCGAGGCGATCGCGCAGGGCCCCCGCAGCTACTGCTGCGCCGAGCACCAGCGCGAAGATGGGCATTAGCATCCCGCCGCTGGCCTGGCCGCGCGCCACTGCGGGGGCGCCAGAGACCGCCTTCCAGCGCCTGTGGCTTGGCTTCCTGACCGGCCGCGTCATGGTGGCGCTGGCTCTGCTTCTGTTGCAGGCGCTGGGCCAGACGTTCAACCAGGCGGCCGAGCCACTGGTGCTGGCCGTCTGCCTGGCCTATCTGAGCGCCACGCTCGCCGTGCGCCTGCTCGCGCACCATGCGCCCCCCTCACCGCAGGCCGGTGCGCACTGGCTGTCCTCGATCGGCGTGGACCTCGCGGCGGTGTGCGCGCTGCAGCTGCTGCACACCGGGGGCATGAACTACACGCCGCTGCTGGGCCTGCCCATCCTGATGGCGGCCGTGCTGGGCACGCTGACGCTGGCACTGGGCACCACGGCGGCTGCCACGCTGCTGCTGTTGGCCTGGGCCTGGTGGCTGGGTGACCATGGCGGCGGCGATGCCGCGCAGCGCTACCTGCAGGCGGCCCTGACCGGCACCGGCTATTTCATCGTCGCCTTTCTCGTGCACCAGCTGTCCGTGCGCCTCGTGCGCGCGCAGCAGGCGGCCCAGCACAGCCAGCTGGCCGCGCGCGTGCAAAGCCAGGTGAGCGCCCTGGTCATCCAACACCTGGCCGATGGCGTGCTGGTGGTCGACGCGGAGCACACGGTGCGCATTGCCAACCCGGCGGGCCTGCACCTGCTGGGCGATCCGGCGGCAGTGGCTCCGTTCACGCTCGCGCGCGACGCGCTCTGGCGCCCCCTGCTCGAGCTGGCGCGCCGCAGTTTTCTCCAGGAGGCACCGCAAGTCGCCGACGTCACCTTGCTCGCGCCGGGCCAAAGCCCCATCGGCCTGCATGTGCGCACCTGGCTGACGGCACCGCGCGAGGCCGCGGGCGAAGCGGCCGGTGAGCGCTTGTGCGTGATGTTCCTGCACGATCTGCGCGAGCTGGAGGCGCGGCTGCGCACCGAAAAACTCGCCGCCATGGGGCGCATGTCGGCCGCGGTGGCCCACGAGATCCGCAACCCGCTGGCCGCCATCGTCCAGGCCAACGCCTTGCTCGACGAAGACCTGCACGATCCCGCACACAAGCGCCTGGCGAACATGGTGCAGCAGAACGCCGACCGGCTGGCCCGCATTGCCGAGGAAATCCTCGACATTGCGCGCGTGCAGCACCAGATCGGCCACAGCCCGCCGAGCGTGCTCGCACTGGACGCGGTGGTGGCCGGTATCTGGCGCGAGTGGCGCGAGCACGAGCCGGTGCGCCGCCATGGCTCGGTGACTTTGGGCGCAGACCAGGCCCACGTCGAATTCGATGCCGAACACCTGCGTCGGGTGCTGTTCAACCTGCTGGACAACGCACTGCGCTTCATGGGCCACGAAGCAGACTCGCTGCAGCTGCACACACTCGTCAGCCCCCTGGGCCACGCCAGCGTGCAGGTCTGGAGCGACGGCGAACCGATGGACCGGTCGGTGGAGCGCCACCTGTTCGAGCCCTTCTTTTCGTCCGCCAGCCGCTCCAGCGGCCTGGGCCTGTACATCTGCCGGGAGCTGTGCGAGCGCCACGGCGCCTCGATCGGCTACCAGCGCCTGGCGCGGCATACGCAGCGCGGCGACGTGGGCGGCAACGCTTTCACGGTGCACTTCCGCAAGGCAGGCCGCCTGCAGAAAGCGACCTCCCTGTTTGACACAATCGTGGTTTGACTGCCCGCACCGCCATGCACGCACCTGCTGCCTCCATCCTGGTCGTTGACGACGAGCCCGACCTGCGCACGCTGTACGAACTGACGTTGCTGCGCGAAGGCTACCGTGTGGAAACCGCCGCGACGCTGGGCGAAGCACGCGACCAGCTGCAGGCGCAGCGTTTTGATGTGGTCATCAGCGACATGCGCCTGCCTGACGGGTTTGGCATGGAGCTGCTGCAGGAGCTGCGCACGGCGCAGCGGCGTGAACGCTGCGTGGTCATGACCGCCTATGGCTCGGCCGAAAACGCCGTCGAGGCACTGCGCTCGGGCGCTTTCGACTACCTGACCAAACCGGTCGACCTCAAGCAGTTCCGCTCGGTCGTGGCCTCGGCCGTGCAGGGCACGGACGGTGTGCCTGCGCCGCGCAGCGGCACCCGCACGCCGCCAGCGCGCCCCGCGGCAGCGGGCGACTTCGGCGACAGCGACAGCACCGCGCTCGACCGGCTGGTGGGCGATTCCGAGCCGATGCGCAACGTCAAGCAGCGCGTGGCCAAGGTGGCGCGCAGCATGGCCCCGGTGCTCGTGCGTGGCGAGTCGGGCACGGGCAAGGAGCTGGTGGCGCAAGCCCTGCACGCCAGCAGCCACCGCGCCGCCGGGCCCATGGTGGCCGTCAACTGCGGCGCCATCCCCGAAAACCTGCTCGAAGCCGAGTTCTTCGGTGCGCGCAAGGGCTCGTACACCGGCGCGGTGCAAGACCGCCAGGGCTACTTTCAGGCGGCCCAGGGCGGCACGCTGTTCCTCGATGAAATCGGCGACCTGCCACTGGCCATGCAATCCAAGCTGCTGCGCGCCATCCAGGAGCGCGGCGTGCGCCCGCTGGGATCGACCCAGGAAGAGGCGGTGGACGTGCGCATCGTCAGCGCCACGCACCGCGACCTGGCGGGCGACGTGCAGGCAGGCCGTTTCCGGCAAGACCTGTACTACCGGCTGAACGTCATCGAAATCACCATCCCGCCGCTGCGCGAGCGCCGCGAGGACCTGCCTGCGCTATGCCGGGCCCTCTTGGCCCGCATCGCACAGGAGTCGGGCGTGGCCTCTCCGCCCCTCAGCGATGCAGCCCTGGCCGCCATTGCCCGCCACCCCCTCAAGGGCAACGTGCGCGAGCTGGAGAACCTGCTGCACCGCGCCGTGGCGTTGAGCGACGGCGACAGCCTGCATGTGGAAGAAAGCGCCCCCGGCATGCAGCCCGACCTGCCTCCCCGCCAGCAGACCCTGCCCGCCCCTGGCACCGCGGCGCCCAACGCCGGCGACCTGCCCAGCGACCTGCAGGCCTGGCTGGACCAGCAAGAGCGCGACATTCTGGTGCGCGCCCTGCGCGAAGCCGGGTTCAACCGCACGGCCACCGCAGCGCGGCTGGGCATCAGCCTGCGGCAGATCCGCTACCGGATCGCCCGCCTGAACATCGCTGCGCCGCACGACCCCGAGCCCCATGCCGACGCCGACGCCGAAAGCTGAAGCGCACAGCGCCGCACCCGACACCGCCTCGCCCTGGTCGGGCGGCTGGCACAGCGGCGCCGTGCACCTGCCCTCGCCCAACTTCGGACCACGCCCCGCGGGCGCGGTCACAGACCTCGTGGTGGTGCACTCGATCAGCCTGCCCCCGGGCGCATACGGCGGCACAGCGGTGCAGGAGCTGTTCACCAACGCCCTCGACTGGGATGCGCACCCTTACTACCAGAGCATTCGCGGCCTGCAGGTCTCGGCCCATTTCTTTGTGCGGCGCGATGGCACGGTCTGGCAGTTCGTCGACTGCGACCAGCGCGCCTGGCATGCCGGGGCATCGTGGTACCGGGGCCGCCCGCAGTGCAATGACGACTCGATCGGCATCGAGCTGGAAGGACTGGAAGGCGGAACTTTCGAGCCTGCGCAGTACGCCGCCCTGGCCAGGCTGTGCACCGACCTGGCAAAGCGCTACCCCCTGGCCCACGTGGCCGGCCACGAGCACATCGCCCCCGATCGCAAGGCAGATCCGGGCTGCGGCTTTGACTGGGTGCGGCTGCAAAAAATACTGGGTTGGGATGCCAGCCGCTTCCCGCCCATCCCCTAGAATGGCGCCCCTTCCCGCGGAATTTTTCAGTCTCTGTGCGGGCAAGGGTTTTCGATAGGCACTGCGTCCACAGACCCGCACCGCCAGGCACCACGCCGCTCCCGACGCCAAAGTGGCCGCCGGAGCGCGCCGACAGACCTTCCTGCCCCCACAAGCTCCGCCAGCCGGGGCTGTGCGCCGTCCGAAGACGGACGCCAGGCGGCTTTGCCATGACCCCATGCACCACGAAAGCCCGGGGCGCTATACACTACCGGTAGTGTATTGAAGCCACCCCACACACCACCTATAGTGTGATCGGGGTGTGCACCCGGCACATTACGTTTTGCGCGGCGCAGACCCATCCGCCGCGCCACTTCACCCTGCCAGCCCAACGAGAGGACGCCATGCAAGCTGCTACGAACCATTTCCCCCTGCCCCCTGCGGACGCTGCTGTGGCCGCTCCAGCCTCTGCTGCTGCGCCGGGCGCCGGCGCCACGCTGCCCCACTACCAGATCCTGCGCCGCAACGGCGCCGTCGTGCATTTCGAGCCTCCAAAGATCGCCATCGCCATGATGAAGGCTTTCCTGGCGGTGCACGGCTCCCAGGGTGCAGCGTCTGCCAGCGTGCGCGAAGTGGTCGATCACCTGACGCAGAACGTCGTGCGCGCACTCATGCGCTCGCGCCCGGGCGGCGGCACCTTCCACATCGAGGACGTGCAGGACCAGGTGGAGCTGGGCCTGATGCGCGGGGGCCACCACGAGGTGGCGCGCGCCTATGTGCTCTACCGCGAAAGCCATGCGCAAGACCGCGCGCGCCAGCAGGTGCAGGCAGCGCCGGCCACGCCGGTGCTGAACGTGGTCGATGGCGACCGCCGCTACGCGCTCGACCTGCCGCGCCTGCGCTCGCTGATCGAAGACGCCTGCTCGGGCCTGGGCGCCGACGTGAAGGCCGAACCCATCGTCACCGAGACCATGCGCAACCTGTACGACGGCGTGCCCGTCGACGAGGTGTACAAGGCATCCATCCTGGCGGCGCGCACGCTGATTGAAAAAGACCCGGACTACACCTACGCCACGGCCCGCCTGCTGCTGCACACCATCGCCAAGGAAGTCCTGGGCAAGGACGTGACCCAAGCCGAACTGGCCACCGAGTACGCCAGCTACTTCCCGGCCTTCATCCAGAAGGGTGTGGACGCCGAGCTGCTCGACCCCCAGCTGCTGACCTACGACCTGCCGCGCCTGGCCGCTGCCCTGCAGCCTTCGCGCGACCTGCAATTCGACTACCTGGGCCTGCAGACCCTGTTCGATCGCTATTTCCTGCATGTGCAGAAGTCCCGCATCGAATTGCCACAGGCCTTCTTCATGCGCGTGGCCATGGGCCTGGCGCTGAAGGAATCGGACCGCGAGGCACGCGCCATCGAGTTCTACGAGGTGCTGTCCTCGTTCGACTTCATGTCCAGCACGCCCACGCTGTTCAACAGCGGCACGCTGCGCTCGCAGCTGTCGTCTTGCTATCTGACCACGGTGCCCGACGATCTGGATGGCATCTATGAGTCGATCAAGGAAAACGCCCTGCTGTCGAAGTTTGCCGGTGGCCTGGGCAACGACTGGACGCGCGTGCGCGCCCTGGGCTCGCACATCAAGGGCACCAATGGCGAATCGCAAGGCGTGGTGCCTTTCCTCAAGGTGGTCAACGACACCGCCGTGGCGGTGAACCAGGGCGGCAAGCGCAAGGGCGCGGTCTGCACCTACCTCGAAACCTGGCACCTCGACATCGAAGAGTTCCTGGAGCTGCGCAAGAACACCGGCGACGACCGCCGCCGCACGCACGACATGAACACGGCCAACTGGATCCCCGACCTGTTCATGCGCCGCGTCATGGAAAAGGGCTCGTGGACGCTGTTCTCGCCCAACAACGTGCCCGACCTGCACGACCTCTTCGGCGCCGATTTTGAGAAGGCCTACGTGGCCTATGAAGCCAAGGCCGCTCGCGGGGAGATCAAGCCGGCACGCACCATCCAGGCCACCGACCTGTGGCGCAAGATGTTGACCATGCTGTTCGAGACCGGCCACCCCTGGATCACGTTCAAGGACGCCTGCAACGTGCGCTCGCCCCAGCAGCACGCCGGCGTGGTGCACTCCAGCAACCTGTGCACCGAGATCACGCTCAACACCAGCGACACCGAAACGGCCGTCTGCAACCTCGGCTCCGTCAACCTGCTGCAGCACCTCAAGGATGGCGCCATCGACCACGCCAAGCTGCAAAAGACCATCAAGACGGCGATGCGCATGCTCGACAACGTGATCGACATCAACTACTACGCCGTGCAAAAAGCCAAGGACTCGAACCTGCGCCACCGCCCGGTGGGCCTGGGCCTGATGGGCTTCCAGGACAGCCTGTACGAACTGCGCATCCCCTACGCATCGCAGCAGGCCGTCGAGTTTGCCGACACATCGATGGAAGCCATCTGCTACTACGCCTACTGGGCCTCGTCGGAACTGGCACGTGAACGCGGCCAGTACCAGACCTACCAGGGCTCGCTGTGGAGCCAGGGCATCCTGCCTTACGACACCATCGACATGCTCCAAAAAGCGCGTGGCGGCTACGTCGAAGTGGACCGGTCGTCCACGCTGGACTGGGAAGCGCTGCGCAAGAAGATCGCCCAGGACGGAATGCGCAACTCCAACTGCACGGCCATTGCACCCACGGCCACCATCTCCAACATCGTGGGCGTGGACGCATCGATCGAGCCCTGCTTTGGCAACCTGTCGGTCAAGTCTAACCTCTCGGGGGAGTTCACCATCATCAACGGCTACCTGGTGCGCGACCTGAAGCGCCTCGGTCTGTGGGACGACGTGATGGTCATGGACCTCAAGCATTTCGACGGATCCCTGCGCCCCATCGACCGTGTGCCGCACAACATCAAGTCGCTCTATGCGACCGCATTTGAAGTCGAGACCACCTGGCTGGTGGAGGCTGCGGCACGGCGCCAGAAGTGGATCGACCAGGCCCAGTCGCTGAACATCTACATGGCGGGCGCATCGGGCAAAAAGCTCGACGAGACCTACAAGCTGGCATGGCTGCGCGGCCTCAAGACCACCTACTACCTGCGCACCACCAGCGCCACCCAGGCCGAGAAGTCCACGGTGCAAAGCGGTCGGCTCAACGCCGTGTCGTCGGGCAGCGAAGCCGCTGGCAACGCCGGCGCACTCGAAGCCGCAGCCGCCACAGCACAAGCGCACATGGGCGCGGCGCCAGCGACCGATGTGAAGTTCTGCGCCATCGACGACCCGACCTGCGAAGCCTGCCAATAAATCCACGTGCGAAGCCGCGAAAAAGCTCGGCTTCGCATGTGCTACCAAGCAACAAAACAGCGCCGCGCCATGCACCAACGCTTTGCATTTCGCGGCGCTGCTTTCATAATCCGAGCACTGGAAAATCTATGCTGACCTGGGACGAAGAAGTCACTCCCTCATTGCCAACACAACTGGACAGCGGTCTCCCCACAAACCGCCTGGTGGATCAACCGCCCGCGCCATTCCAGACATCCACCTTGCAAACCATCCCGGCCACAGCGCCCGCCGCCATTGCGCCAGCAGCTCCCGCATCTGTAGCGCCGCAAAGCCGCCGCGTGAACGCCGCCGACAAGCGCATCATCAATGGCCAGACCGACGTCAACCAGCTGGTGCCTTTCAAATACAAATGGGCCTGGGAAAAATACCTGGCCACCTGCGCCAACCACTGGATGCCGCAAGAGGTGAACATGACGCGCGACATCGCGTTGTGGAAAGACCCCAACGGCCTGACCGAAGACGAGCGCCGCATCATCAAGCGCAACCTCGGTTTTTTCGTGACCGCCGACTCGCTGGCCGCCAACAACATCGTGCTGGGCACCTACCGCCACATCACCGCGCCCGAGTGCCGACAGTTCCTGCTGCGCCAGGCCTTTGAAGAGGCCATCCACACCCACGCCTACCAGTACATCGTCGAGTCGCTGGGCCTGGACGAGGGCGAGATCTTCAACGCCTACAACGAAGTGCAGTCGATCCGCGACAAGGACGAATTCCTGATCCCGTTCATCGAGGCCATCAGCGATCCGCACTTCCACACCGGCACGCATGAAAACGACCAGACCCTGCTCAAGTCGCTGATCGTTTTCGCCTGCCTCATGGAAGGCCTGTTCTTCTATGTCGGCTTCACGCAGATCCTCGCGCTGGGCCGGCAGAACAAGATGACGGGCGCCGCCGAGCAGTACCAGTACATCCTGCGCGACGAGTCCATGCACTGCAACTTCGGCATCGACCTGATCAACCAGCTCAAGCTCGAAAATCCGCACCTCTGGACCGCCGAGTTCAAGGACGAGATCAAGGCCTTGTTCATGAAGGCCGTGGAGCTGGAATACCGATACGCGGAAGACACCATGCCCCGCGGCGTGCTGGGCATGAACGCCTCGATGTTCAAGGGCTACCTGCGCTACATCGCCAACCGCCGAGCCACGCAGATTGGCCTGGAAACCCTCTTCCCCAACGAAGAAAACCCGTTCCCCTGGATGAGCGAGATGATCGACCTGAAGAAGGAACGCAACTTCTTCGAAACCCGCGTCATCGAGTACCAGACGGGCGGCGCCCTGTCCTGGGACTGAGTGCAGCGCACCGCATACCGCCCATGGCTTTCCTTTTTACGCCCCGCACCCGCCACAGCACTCCGTGCTGGCGCGCGCGGCGTCCCCGTGTTCATGGCGATGGACGCTTGCTCCATCGCCATGGATCGCTTCGTGCCCACAGCAGGCAGGAAGTGCTCTTTGCTCATTGACCGAAGGAGAACATGATGGCAACTGCAAAAAAACCGGCCGCCAAGAAGGCCGCACCCGCAAAGAAAACCGCATCCGCCACCAAGGCCACGGCATCCGCCACCAAGACTGCAGCCGCCAAGTCCGCCGCAGTGAAAACGGCCACGCCGTCAGCCAAGACAGCCGCGAAAAAGACGGCTCCAGCCAAGAGCGCAACCCCCGCCAAGAAGGCAGCGGCTCCGGCCAAGGCTGCACCTGCCAAGAAGGCCGCTGCGGCCCAAAAGTCCGTGGCCGCCAAGAAGTCAGCACCGGCGAAAAAGGCGACAAGCCCTGCGAAGAAGGCTGCGGCTCCTGCCAAGAAGGCTGCGGCTCCTGCGAAGAAGACTGCGGCTCCTGCCAAAAAGGCCGCGGCTCCTGCCAAAAAGGCCGCGGCTCCTGCCAAGAAGGCCGCTGCGCCGGCGAAAAAGACCGCCACCGCGAAGAAGGCTGCAGCGCCCGGTAAGGCAGCACCCGCTGCCAAGAAGGCCCCGGCCGCCAAGAAAGCTGCAGTGCCTGCCAAGAAGGCTGCTCCCGCCAAGAAAGTGACGGCAGCCAAGGCCGCGGCCCCGGCCAAAAAGGCAGCAGCCACCTCCTCCGCCGCGCCGGCCAAGAAGGCTGCAGCAGCGCCGAAGGCAGCAGCAGCGCAGGCGAAGCCTGCGATGAAAAAGGCGGTCGCAGCCAAGAAGCCGGCCAAGACCCCCGTCGCCGCTCCTGCGGCGCAGACCACGCTCAACCCCCAGGCAGCATGGCCCTTCCCTACGGGTACCAAACCCTGAGAGAGCGCGCTCCACGCAAAAACCCGGTGTTCTGGCACCGGGGTTTTTTGTGCCTGCTCACCACATCGCAGCGTTTAACACATAGTTTTGGGGACCGCGCCGGGCAATCTTGAGTGCGCCCAGGCGGTTGCCCAGCGCGGCACAGCGCGCCAAGGGCCAGCCTTGCTCCAGGCCAAACAGCAGCGCTCCCCGCCACGCATCGCCGCAGCCCGTGGGGTCGACGACGCGCTCGGGCACCGCCGCGGTGACATGCTCCTTTTCGCCATCGATCCACACGTCGCACCCCTCGCCTCCCAATGTGACGACCAGACCGCGGATCTTGCGCGAAATGTCCGCCAAGCTCCAGCCGGTGCGCTCGCACAGCATCTTGCCTTCGTAGTCGTTCACCGTCACCCAGCTGGCCTGCTCGACAAACCACGTCAGCTCCTCGGCATTGAACATGGGCAGGCCCTGGCCCGGGTCGAACACGAACGGGATGCCCGCGGCCACGAACTGCGCCGCATGTTGCAGCATGGCATCGCGCCCGTCGGGCGCGATGATGCCCAGGCGCACGCCGGTCAGGCCGGCATCGATGCGGTTGGCGTGGGCCTGCATCATCGCGCCGGGATGGAACGCGGTGATTTGGTTGTTGTCGCGGTCGGTCATGATCATCGCCTGCGCGGTATAGGTGTCTTCCACCTGCCGCACATGGGCTGTGCTGATGCCCAGGGATTGCAGGCGCTCCAGGTATTCCGCACCATCGCTGCCCAGCGCCGCCATCGGCAAGGGCTCTCCGCCCAGCAACTTGAGGCTGTAGGCAATGTTGCCCGCACAGCCGCCAAAGTCCCGCCGCAGCGACGGCACCAGAAACGACACGTTCAGGATGTGCAGCTGATCGGGCAGGATCTGCTCGGCAAAGCGCCCCTCGAAGGTCATGATGGTGTCAAACGCCAGGGAACCGCAAATCAGGACTGCCATATCAAAAGTTCTTTTCAGGCCAAAGCCGTTTCAGGGATAAAAAGCCAGCACCCGGTAGCCGGCGATGCGCGCATTGCCCAGGGCCACATGCACCTGCAGACTCGCACTCCAGTCGCCCAGGGCGAGCAATATGGGCGGCGCGCCCAAGTCCTGGGGCAGCAGCACCCGCCGCAGCACTGGCTGGTCTTGTGCATCGGTGAGCGTCAGCTCCACGGCCGGCATGGCGAGCACCAGATGGGAACGGTTCTTGAGCGCCAGCGAAAACTGGTAGCTTTCGCCGCGCAGTCTGTTGAAGGACGAGCTGTCGACCACCACGGACGCTATCTGCCGATGCGCCTCGACGCGGCACCGCAGTGGTGCGCACAAGCCCTGCAGGAACGGACGCCACTGGGGCCGGGCCGCAGCGATGGCATCGCGCTGCTGCACCACCACCTGCAGCACCAGCGCGCACAGCAGGGCCACGCCCGCCAGGCCCAGTGCCACACGCACAGCGGGCCGGCGCCAGAAGGCCTTGCGGCGCGCCATGCGCACAAAGGATGGCTCGGCGCTCGCGCTCGCGCCCTCGGTGGGCATGGGTTCGGCTGCGCCGGGCACCTCATCGCCAGCGGCCAGCGGTTCGTCCTCCGGCGCGTGCAGGGCCTGTGGCGCATCGTGCAGGGCCGCCGGCTCCCGGAGCGAGTCCAGCCGCGTCTCCGCTTCCGGCAGCCCATCCCCAAGGCCTCCGACCTCTGGCTCTCGCTCTAAGACGGGTTCGGCATCGCCCCGCAGCGATGGGATATCGGGCTCCTCCAGCGGCGCCGTCGGAAGTTCGTACCCTGCCGGTGGCAAGGGCTCCGGTGCGCACTCCGCGCTGTCCTCCGGTCGCATGTCCCCTGCCCCGGCTGCCGGGAGAGGCAAGGCGCTGGCCGGCGCCGGCGGCATGGTCCACGCAAACGGGGTGGCCCATGCCGCCGGCGCATTCCCTCCCGGGGGTACAGCGGCAGCGGCAGGAGCGGCCGCGAAAGCAGGCACCTCGGGCCCAGGCCCCCGTGCAGAACCCCACACGCGTGGCGGCTCGACGGAGGGCGCCGCGGGCTGCGGCGGCGGTGGCTGGCGGTCCAGTGGCACATCGGGCATCAGTGCCGGGGCAGGCACCGGCTGCAGATGCTCAGACGCATCGAACACCTGCTGGCAATGCCCACAGCGCACCCACCCGTCGGAAATGCGGAGCTGGTCCGCGACGACCTTGAAAAGGGTCGCGCAGGACGGACAACGGGTGATCTGGCTCATCGGCTGGGGATTGTAGGGGGCCGCGGTGCACGCCCCTCGCTGCGCATCAGCGCGAAGCCACCATGAGGATCCAGCCGTCCTCGCTGTCTGCCACGGAGAGCGCGAGCCAAGGGGCATAGGCATCTTGGAGTTCCTGTGCCTGTCGCTCCAGAATGCCGGCCAGCACCAGACTGCCGCCCGGTGCGACATGGGCACACAGCAGCGGCGCCAACACCTTGAGCGGTGTCGCCAGGATGTTGGCCAGCACGGTCTGGTAGGTGCCGGAGGCCTGGTCCGGCAGGCCCGCACGCAACTGGACGCCATTGGCCTGTGCGTTGTAGGCGGTGGACTCGACGGCCGCAGGATCGATATCGACGGCATCGATGTCGGTGGCGCCAAACTTGGCAGCGCCAATGGCCAAAATGCCCGAGCCGCAGCCGTAGTCAAGCACGCGGCCCAGTCCTGGCGTCGCCACCCCCTGGCGCGCGATCCAACGCAGGCACATGCGTGTCGTCGGGTGCGTCCCGGTCCCAAACGCCAGTCCCGGGTCCAACCGGATCGTGCGTGTGGCCTGCGCGGGCGGCTCATGCCAGGTTGGCACAATCCAGAAATCGGGCGTGATGTCCACGGGCGCGAACTGCGACTGCGTCAGCCGCACCCAGTCCTGGTCGGGCACCGCCGCCACGCCCAGCGCATGGCAGCCGGCAAAAAAATCCTGCGCCACCAACAATGCCAGCGCCTCGCGCGCCGCCGCCTCCTGCGCGAACAGGGCCACCACGCGGCTGCGCTGCCATCCATCCTTGGGCGGCGGCATGCCGGGCTCGCCAAACAGCGCTTGCTCGGCGTCGGTCTGCGCATCGGCATCTTCCACTGAAACGCTCAGGGCATCGAGGGCGTCGAGCGCCTCGCTCACCGTTTCGACCCGGTCTTCCGGGCACATCAGGCTCAATTCATACATGGCATCGCGCCTCCTCTGCGGCAAAGAAAAAGCGGACCCGCACCGCTGAAGAGGGCGTGGGTCCGCGGGCAAGAGCTGGCGGAAATCAGCGCTGGCGCTGCGACAGCCACTCTTCCAGGTAGTGGATGTTGGTGCCACCGGCCATGAACTTGGCGTCCACCATCAGCTCGCGGTGCAGCGGCACGTTGGTGTTGATGCCTTCGATCACGGTCTCGGACAGCGCGGTGCGCATGCGCGCAAGGGCCTGCTCGCGCGTGTCGCCGTGCACGATGAGCTTACCGATCATGGAGTCGTAGTTCGGCGGCACGTAGTAGTTCGTGTAGACATGCGAGTCCACGCGCACACCGGGCCCGCCGGGCGCGTGCCAGGCGGTGATGCGCCCTGGCGAAGGAATGAACTTGTAGGGGTCTTCGGCGTTGATGCGGCACTCGATGGCATGGCCGCGCACCTCGATCTGGCGCTGCGTGAAAGGCAGCTTCTCACCAGCGGCCACCATGATCTGCGTGCGCACCACGTCCACGCCCGTGATCCACTCGGTCACCGGGTGCTCGACCTGCACGCGCGTGTTCATCTCGATGAAATAGAACTCGCCGTTCTCGTAGAGGAACTCGAAGGTGCCCGCACCGCGGTAGCCGATCTTCTTGCAGGCCGTGACGCAGCGCTCGCCGATGCGCTCGATGAGCTTGCGCGGAATGCCGGGCGCCGGCGCTTCCTCGATCACCTTCTGGTGGCGCCGCTGCATGGAGCAGTCGCGCTCGCCGAGGTAGACCGCGTTGCGGTGCTTGTCGGCCAGGATCTGGATTTCAATGTGGCGCGGGTTCTGCAGGAATTTTTCCATGTAGACCGCCGGATTGCCAAACGCGGCACCGGCCTCGGCCTTGGTCATCTGCACGGCATTGACCAGGGCGGCCTCGGTGTGCACCACGCGCATACCACGGCCGCCACCGCCGCCGGCCGCCTTGATGATGACCGGGTAGCCCACGGCTTTGGCGATGCGGCGGATCTGCACCGGATCGTCTGGCAGTTCGCCGTCCGACCCCGGCACGCAGGGCACGCCCGCGCGGATCATGGCCTGCTTGGCCGACACCTTGTCGCCCATCATGCGGATGTTTTCGGGCGTGGGGCCGATAAACTGGAAGCCGCTCTTTTCCACCCGCTCGGCAAAGTCCGCGTTCTCGCTCAAGAAGCCGTATCCAGGGTGGATGGCCTCGGCATCGGTCACCTCGGCGGCCGAGATGATGGCCGGCATGTTGAGGTACGACAGCGGCGACGGCGCAGGACCGATGCACACGGCTTCTTCAGCCAGCTTGATGTATTTGGCATCGCGGTCCGCCTCGGAATAGACCATCACCGCCTTGATTCCCAGTTCATGGCAGGCGCGCTGGATCCGCAGGGCGATTTCGCCGCGGTTGGCAACAAGTATCTTTTTAAACATGGGCTGTCCCGCGGCTCATCGCCCGCACGCTGGCACGTGCCAGTGCAATCTGCTTCGCCTTGCCTGCGGCAAGAACACCGCGGTTCGCAACAAGAATCTTCGTGAACATACCGTGCTTACTCGATCACAAACAGCGGCTGGCCGTATTCGACGGCTTGGCCGTTTTCGCCGAGGATGCGCGTGATGGTGCCCGACTTGTCGGCCTCGATCTCGTTGAGGATCTTCATCGCCTCGATGATGCAGATGGTCTCGCCTTCCTTGACCACACTGCCCACTTCCACGAACGATTTAGCGCCTGGGCTCGACGCACGGTAGAACGTGCCCACCATGGGCGACTTGACCACATGGCCTGTGGGCGCAGCGGCCGCGGGGGCGGGCAATTCGGCGACTGGCGCGGCGGCGGGCGCGGAAGCTGGTGCCACCACAGGTGCGGGCACATACTGCTGCACCACCGTGCCGCCGCTCTTGACAATGCGCACCTTGCCCTCTGCCTCGGTGATTTCGAGTTCGGACACATTCGACTCGGATACGAGGTCAATGAGGGTTTTGAGTTTTCGCAAATCCATGGGGACTCCAACGGCTAAAAATCTGAACAGGGCGCGAATTTACTCCAAATTCGCCCTATTACAGCCTTCTCAACACATTTTTGATTAAAAGAGGCGATTGCCCAATCGCATTCGGACTCGGCAGATGGCACAGCCTCAACGCACGGCAGCCCACTGCTTCAGGTCTTGCGGCGTTACCTGGCCCATTTTACGGTGCAGCACCTGCCCGCCAGCGCTGAACACGACGGTGAATGGCAGGCCGCCCGTCAGGTTGCCCAGCGCGCGCGACAGGTCGGTGCCGCCCAGGCCCGCCATTCCTACCGGAAAATCGAGCGGCAAGCGGCCCAGAAACGTGCGCACCGCCGAAGGCTGGTCCACGGCCAGCCCGAGCACCTGCCAGCCGCGGACGGCGTTGTCCCGGAAAAATGCGTTCAGCATCGGCAGCTCGGCAATGCACGGCGGGCACCAGGTGGCCCAGAAGTTCAGCAGCAAAGGCTTGCCGCGGAACGACTGCATAGCCAGTGCTGCACCATCGGGGGTGGTGAAAGCCTCGCCCCACAGCGCCTGCTGCGCACCGGGGTCGACCGCATGGGGCTGGAATTTCCACCACGCCCCACCGGCGCCCCCCAGGCCTGCGGCGGCGGCCACACCGGCATACAGCAGCCGGCGACGCCGCACGCCGACCACATCTTGGTCGGACGGAGGTCCGGAAAGGGAGGGAAAAGGGGTTTCGCTCACAAGTTGGGCTCCAATAAAAGCCGGCGCACCGCGGCCAGGTCGCCGCGCGGCGTGCGCCCGCGCGCGTCGGGCCGCAAGGCCCCGCGCAGGTCGTCCAGGTCGTAGATGAGCAGGTGCACCCCGACCACCGTTTTCAGTTCGGGAACGGGGCAGCCCACACTCAATGCTTCCACGGATTTGCCGTGCAAGCCGGACAGGGTTTGCGGCTCGTAGTCGATGCCGTGGTCAATCAGCGCAATCTCGGCCGATTTGCAGTCATCGCAGAACAACTGCAGATAAATATCTGACAAACGCGTGGCGGTGCCGTACCAGACCGCCCCGCCCAGGTGCGGGCGAAACGCAGCCATGCGCTCCATCCAGACCAGCGCCAGGCGCCGCAGCGCGAGCAGCTCGCTGGGCTGGGTGTCGGCACAGAACAGCGCGATGTGCTCGCGCACCGCATCTTCCACCTGCTCGTTGTCGGGCAGCGCCGTGCGGGCGGGCAGCGCGAGCTGCTTGAGGGCGCGCCGCTTGGCGGGGCCGTATTCGAGGCCCTCCTCGACCACCAGGCTGGCGGCCGCACGGGCGATTTCGGAGGCGATGGACGTGTTCATGGCAAGGCTTTCAGCACCGCATTGTGCCGCCCAGCCTCCCCACATCCTGCCCCAAGCGCCCAACGGCCCTGCGCCGTGCAGGCCCTTGGCCCGACGGGCGGCGGCGGCATTACTCCCGTTTTCATAGCTGCCAACGCTGGCCAGAAGAGCGCTGGAGGCCATTTTTGCCAAAACCTTAGAATCGGCACCCATGCATATACACATCCTGGGCATTTGCGGTACGTTCATGGGGGGCTTGGCGGCGCTGGCGCGCGAGGCTGGGCACAAGGTCACGGGCTGCGACGCCGGGGTGTACCCGCCGATGAGCGACCAGCTGCGCGCCCTCGGCATCGACCTGGTCGAGGGCTTTGGCGCCGAACAGATGGCGCTGGCCCCCGACATGTTCGTCATTGGCAACGTCGTCAGCCGCGCGCGCCTGCCCGATGGCAGCGCCAAATTCCCGCTCATGGATGCCATCCTCGACGCGGGCGTCCCCTACACCAGCGGACCGCAGTGGCTGGCCGAACACGTGCTGCAGGGTCGCCATGTGCTGGCCGTGGCCGGCACGCACGGCAAGACCACGACGACCTCCATGCTGGCCTGGATCCTCGAATCCGCCGGACTGCAGCCGGGCTTCCTGGTGGGCGGCGTGCCGCTGAACTTCGGCCTGTCGGCGCGCCTGGGTGCGCCAGTGCGCCCGGTGGCGGGCGCCGGGCCGGACGCCACGGCCCCGCTGTTCGTGATCGAGGCCGACGAATACGACACGGCGTTTTTCGACAAGCGCAGCAAGTTCGTGCACTACCGCCCGCGCACCGCGGTGTTGAACAACCTCGAGTTCGACCACGCCGACATCTTTGACGATCTTGCCGCCATCGAGCGCCAATTTCACCATTTGGTGCGCACCGTGCCGCCCACGGGCTGCGTCGTGGTCAATGGCCACGAAGAGAGCCTGGCGCGCGTGCTGCACGCGGGCTGCTGGAGCAGCGTGCGCAGTTTTGGCGCGGCGGTGAGCGACTTCAGCGCGCAAGGCGAACCCCACGCCTTCGATGTGCTGCTGCGTGGCGAGCGCGTGGCACACGTCGAGTGGGCGCTGACCGGCGTGCACAACCAGCTCAACGCGCTGGCGGCCATCGCCGCGGCCCACCATGTGGGCGTGGCGCCGGCCCAGGCGGCAGCTGCGCTGGCCACGTTCCAGAACGTGCGCCGGCGCATGGAGCTGCGCGGCACGGTGCAGGGCACCACGGTCTACGACGATTTCGCGCACCACCCCACGGCCATCCGCACCACACTCGACGGCCTGCGCCGCAGCCTGGGCCCCGCGGCGCGCATCCTCGCGGTGTTCGAACCGCGCAGCAACACCATGAAGCTGGGCGCGGTGAAGGCGCAGCTGCCCTGGGCCCTGGAGGCGGCGGACCTGGCGTTCTGCCACACGGCGGGCCTGGACTGGGACGCGGGCGAAGCGCTGCAAGCGCTGGGCGTGGGCCCCGGCCAGCGCGCCCAGGTCGCGCCCGACATGGACCAGCTGCTGCGCCAGGTCCTCGCGGCGGCGCAGCCGGGCGACCACATCGTGTGCATGAGCAATGGCGCGTTTGGCGGCATCCATGCGCGCCTGCTGGACGCACTGCAGTCGCGCTGAAGCGTGCTGTGCGGCGCGGCGGAAGCGCCCCAGGCGGCGCTGCCCCGCTTCCCGGCAGCCTCTTTGCTGCTATGGAAAATAGAGCTGTCAGCGCAATCAGGGAAAGCCCCAGAGCCCTATTCGATCAATAACTGATGGCCATGGACGGCACGTCCACCCGCACGATGGGTTTGGCCAGGGCGGCCGTGGTGGCGCGCGCGAAGTCGGCCGACCACACCGGATCGGCCAGCAAGGGCGCACCGGCAGCGCGCGCCACGGTGAGCACCTTGTCGGCCAGCAGCACCTTGCCGCTGGCGCGCAGCGGCTCGCAATCGAGGCGCATGAACTGCTCGTCGAGCCAGCGGCGCCCTTCTTCGTTGGCCATGGGGGCCTTGCCCGACAGGTCGACCCGGAACTCTTCGCGGGGCGACAGGGTGACAGAGACTTCGCTGTGCATGGTGCATCCTTGTTGGTGGGTGGGCTGGGTTTTTGAGCTTACACCGGCGCCGCGGCGCCCTCGCGCCGCGCCTGCACGGCGGCGGAGAGTTCGCCGAGCGTGTGCAGCGAATCCTCCCAGCCCAGGCAGGCGTCGGTGATGCTTTTGCCATAGGCCAGGGTGGCGGGCAGGTCCTTGCCGGGGGTGAACTTCTGCGCGCCTGCTCTCAGGTGGCTTTCGATCATCACGCCGAACACGCTGCGCGAACCGCCGGCGATCTGTGCAGCGATGTCGCGCGCCACCTCCTGCTGCTTTTCGTGCTGCTTGCTGCTGTTGGCGTGGCTGCAGTCGACCATCAGCGTGGCCGGCAGGTGGGCGGCGCCCAGGTCCTGGCAGGCAGCGGCGACACTGGCGGCGTCGTAGTTGGGCGCCTTGCCGCCGCGCAGGATGACGTGGCAGTCGGGGTTGCCATTGGTGTCCACGATGGCGACCTGGCCGTTCTTGTGCACCGACAGAAAGTGGTGGCTGCGGCTGGCCGACTGGATGGCATCGGTGGCGATGCGGATGTTGCCATCGGTGCCGTTCTTGAAGCCGATCGGCGCCGACAGGCCCGAGGCCAGTTCGCGGTGCACCTGGCTTTCGGTGGTGCGCGCGCCGATGGCGCCCCAGCTGATGAGGTCGCCGATGTACTGGGGCGAGATCACGTCGAGGAACTCGCTGCCCGCGGGCACGCCCAGGCGGTTGATGTCGATGAGCAGCTGGCGCGCGATGCGCAGCCCCTCGTCGATGCGGTAGCTCTCGTCGAGGTAGGGGTCGTTGATGAGGCCCTTCCAGCCCACCGTCGTGCGGGGCTTCTCGAAGTACACGCGCATCACGATTTCCAGCGTGTCGGCATATTGCGCACGCGCGGCCTGCAGGCGGCGCGCATAGTCCAGCGCGGCGGCAGGGTCGTGGATGGAGCAGGGGCCGATAACGACGAGCAGGCGGTCGTCGCTGCCCGCCATGATGTCGTGGATGCTCTTGCGGGTCTGGGTGATCAGCGTTTCCACCGGGGTCCCGCAGATGGGGAAAAAGCGGATCAGATGCTCGGGAGGAGGCAACACAGTGATGTCCTTGATACGTTCGTCGTCGGTCTGGCTGGTTTTTTCGACGCTGCGGTACCAGGCATCGCTGGCGGGGGTGGCTTGGGTCGTCATGACACGCTTCCTCTCGAGGGGGTAAAAAAAACAGAAGGTAAAAACAGAGGGTGAAAAACAAAAAAACCGCCGGGCTTTGCAGCGTCGGCGGTTTATGGGAAGGGTTCAGGTGCTTGCGCGCTGTGGCCTCTCATCCGCCAGGGACCGAGAAGTAAAACCAAAAATAAAAAGCGCTGTGCAGTGGCATGGCGGTCAATGTAGCACAGTCTTGCCGCAGTGCAGGAGCTGCAAATTGGCCGCGTCAGGTGTTCAGCGGCGCGGGCGCTGGCCCCGCCTCCACCACCCACGCAGCCGCGTCCAGGCCGACGGCGTGCGCACCGGTGACGCTGCGGGCACCTCGCTCACGGGCCCCGCGCCCTGCCCGTACATGTCGATCAGCAGCAAGCCCTCGCCCAGCGTGCGCCAGGCCAGCAGTTCCATGCGATCGAACCGCGCGCCCTCGCGGCGGCTGCGGCGGTCCAACGCCTGTTGCCAGGCCTGGACCGCATCCAGCAGTTCGCGCAGCGCGCTTTGGTAGGCGCCCAGTGCGTGCATCGCGTGCCAGGCCGACCCCAGCCCCGTGAGAAACAGCTGGTGCTGCTGCACACCCTGGGCGAGCGCCAGGGCGGCGCGGCTGATGGCGGCGGGGTCGCGGCGCGCACGGCGCGCCCGCACGGCCGCATCGACGCGCTCGGCCAGCGCGCCCACGCTCTCACGCAGCGGATGCGTCTCCTCATCCGCGGGGCCATGGCGCAGCCATTGGCTGATGCCGTCCCACGACTGCAGGCTGGGGCCGGAACGCAACACGGTCATGGCCGCAACGCAGCGCCGCAGGCCCGCAGCGCCCTGCGCTCAGGCGGTGCCGCCCACGGTCAGGGCGTCGATGCGCAGCGTGGGCTGGCCCACGCCCACGGGCACGCTCTGGCCTTCCTTGCCGCAGGTGCCGACACCGCTGTCCAGGCGCATGTCGTTGCCGATCATGCTGATCTTCTTGAGCGACTCCGGGCCGCTGCCGACGATGGTGGCGCCCTTGACCGGGTAGAGGATCTTGCCGTTTTCGACCCAGTACGCTTCGCTGGCCGAGAACACGAACTTGCCCGAGGTGATGTCGACCTGGCCGCCGCCGAAATTGGTGGCGTACAGGCCCTTCTTGATGCTGGCGATGATCTCCTGCGGGTCCTTGTCGCCACCCAGCATGTAGGTGTTGGTCATGCGCGGCATGGGGATGTGCGCATAGCTCTCGCGCCGGCCGTTGCCGGTGGGCGCCACGCCCATCAGGCGGGCGTTCATCGAGTCCTGGATGTAGCCCTTCAAGATCCCGTCCTCGATCAGCACATTGCGCTGGCTGGCATGGCCCTCGTCGTCCACGTTGAGCGAGCCGCGCCGATCGGCGATGGTGCCGTCGTCGAGCACCGTCACCCCCTTGGCCGCCACGCGCTGGCCGATGCGGCCGCTGAACGCGCTCGAACCCTTGCGGTTGAAGTCGCCCTCCAGCCCATGGCCCACGGCCTCGTGCAGCAGCACGCCGGGCCAGCCCGGGCCCAGCACCACGGTCATCTCGCCGGCCGGTGCCGGGCGCGATTCGAGGTTGACCAGGGCGGCATTGACGGCCTCATCGACGTACTGCGCGATCTGCGCGTCGTCAAAATACGCCAGTCCAAAGCGTCCGCCACCGCCGGCCGAGCCGACCTCGCGGCGCCCGCCCTGCTCGGCGATCACCGTGACCGACAGGCGCACCAGCGGGCGCACATCGGCCGCCAGCGTGCCGTCGGCACGCGCCACCAGCACCACGTCGTATTCGCTGGCCAGGCCGGCCATGACCTGCGCCACGCGCGGGTCCTTCGCGCGGGCGAGCTGCTCCACCCTCCCCAACAGCGCCACCTTGGCCGTGCTGTCGAGCGTGGAGATCGGGTCCACGCCGGGGTAGAGGCTGCGGCTGGGCGCTACCTTTTTGCCCGCTACCCGTACCCGCCCTTTCTGCGCTGTGGCCGAAATCGAGCGCACCGTGCGGGCCGCATCGAGCAGCGAGGCCTCGGAGATGTCGTCGGAATAGGCAAAAGCCGTCTTCTCGCCGCTCACGGCGCGCACGCCCACGCCCTGGTCGATGGAAAACGAGCCGGTCTTGACGATGCCCTCTTCGAGGCTCCAGCCTTCGCTGCGCGTGTACTGGAAGTAAAGGTCGGCGTCGTCCACCTGGTGGGCGCGGATGTCTGTCAGCGCACGCGCCAGGTGGCTTTCGTCCAGCCCGAACGGCGTCAGCAGCAACTGGCGGGCGATGTCGATGCGCTGGGTGGTGGGTGCGCGCTGCGGCGCGCCAGAGGAAGAGCGGGAGGTCATCGGGCCATTTTAGGGGCGCACTGAAATCCCGCGCGGCACGCAGGCCGCCCCGGCTGCCCGGCCGAGGACGGTTCCACGATCTCAGGCGGTGGTGTCGTTGAGCACCGCAGCGGGCGCATGGTGCTTGACCGATTCGATGCCCGCATCGCGCGCCCTCTCGCCCGAATACATCTGGCTCTGGCCGACCACCTGCCCGTTGGCGGCCTTGAGAGTGAAATAGGGCGAGCCATCCTTCGCACTCAGGCGGCCATAGCGCGCATCGTCGGGCGCGTTCTTGCGGACCGACTCCACGCCCCCCAGGGCCCTTGCCCGGGACTCGTACATCTCGCTCGTCAGGATGACCTGGCCATTGGTGGCCAGGAGGTTGAAGACAAACTTGTCGTTCTTGGACTTCTTGAGCTCGAACTTTGCCGCCATGGGTAACCTCCAGGTGATGCCAAAGCACGGTTGGCCCGTGCTTTGTACCCGCAAGGGCCTCCGACGTCCAACCGCGGCGCCTGGCCGGTCACAGCACCGGCGGCGGCGGCTGGGCGGGCTGGCGCTGCGTGCGCGCAATCGACATCAGCACGCCCAGCGCCAGCCCCAGCGTGACCATGGCCGTGCCGCCATAGCTGATGAAGGGCAGCGGCACGCCCACCACCGGCAGCATGCCGCTGACCATGCCCATGTTCACAAAGGCATAGGTGAAGAAGATCATGGACACAGCGCCCGCCATGAGGCGGCTGAACAGCGTGGTCGCCCCGGCCGCGATCGCCAGGCCGCGCCAGACCAGGAGCACGAAGCACACGATCAAAAACAGGTTGCCGGCCAGGCCGAACTCTTCCGAAAATGCGGCAAAGATGAAGTCGGTGGTGCGCTCGGGGATGAACTCCAGGTGGGTTTGCGTGCCGGCCATGAAGCCCTTGCCAAACACGCCGCCCGAGCCGATGGCGATCATGCCCTGGATGATATGAAAGCCCTTGCCCAGCGGATCGCGCGTGGGATCGAGCAGGGTGCAGATGCGCTGCTGCTGGTAGTCGCGCAGCACCGACCAGCGCACCCCGTCGGCACACAGCTGCGGTTCGAACATCACCACCAGCACCACGGCCACGGCGCCCAGCACCACCGGCGGCACCACCAGCTTCCACGGCAGGCCGGCAAAAAAGATCACCGACAGCCCCGCCGCCAGCACCAGCAGCGAGGTGCCCAGGTCGGGCTGCTTCATGATCAGCCCCACCGGCACCACCAGCAGCGCCACAGCCACGGCAAAGTCGAACGGGCGCAGGTGCCCCTCGCGCTTCTGGAACCACCAGGCCAGCATCAGCGGCATGGAGATCTTGAGCAGCTCGCTGGGCTGGACCACCACGCCGACGTCGATCCAGCGCTGCGCGCCCTTCTTGGTGATGCCAAACAGTGCCACCGCCGCCAGCAGCGCCAAGCCCGCGACATACAAAGGCACGGCCATGGCCATGATGCGCTGGGGCGGCACCTGCGCCACGGCAAACATCAGCGCCGCGGCAATCAGCATGTTGCGGCCATGGTCGACAAAGCGCGTGCCATGGTCAAAGCCCGACGAGTACATGGCCAGCAGGCCCGCGGCCGCCAAGGCCAGCACCACGGCCAGCAGCGGCCCATCGAACCAGCGGAACAGGGGCAGGATGCGCTGGAGCGCGGAAGGCTTGGCAAAAGCGTCGGACATGGCAGCGATTATCGGGCCGCCTATGATTCCCGGCCATGGCCACCACCCATCTGCTCTACCTCCACGGCTTTCGCTCCTCCCCCCAATCGGCCAAGGCCCGGCTGATGGCCGCGCATGTGGCCCGGCACCACCCGGGCGTGCAGTTCTGGTGCCCGCATCTGCCGCCCTCGCCGCGTGCGGCCATGGACCTCGTGAGCGCGGGCATCGCTGGCTGGCCGCACGCCCACATGGCCGTGGTCGGCTCGTCCCTGGGCGGTTTCTACGCCAGCTGGGTGGCACAGCAAACGGGCTGCCCTTCGGTGCTGCTGAACCCCGCGGTGGACCCCGCGCGCGACCTCGCGCGCCACATCGGCGACCAGACGGCCTGGCACGACCCGGCCGAGCGCTTCTACTTCGACCCGGCCTTCATCGGCGAGCTGCGTGCCCTCGACGTGCGCGACCAGGCCGCCACCGGGCCGCAACTGGCGGTGGTGGCCAAGGGCGACGAACTGCTGGACTGGCGCGAGATGGTCGCGCGCTACCCGCAGGCGCAGTTGCTGCTGCTCGAAGGCGGGGACCATGCGCTGAGCGACTTTGCCGAACACATCGCGCGGGTGGCGCAGTTCCTGCAGCTGGCTCCGGCCAGCGCTTGAGCGCCGCCGTCCCGCCCGCGCCACGGCGTGCCGGTCCCGCGGCGCCCGGCTACAGCGACTTCAGGTACTGCGCCAGGTCGGCCACATCCTGGGCGCTGAGACCGAGGGCCTGCCGGGTGTTGTAGGTCTGCGCCACCTCCTCGAGCGTGGCGGCCGAGCCGTCGTGGAAATAGGGGGCGTGCTGCCAGACGCCTTTGAGCGGCGACGTGCGGTACATCTTGGTCGCCGAACGGGAGACGTAGCTCGGGCTTTCGGGCTCCGCCATCGAATCGCCCGGCGGGTGCAGCCGGGCATTGGCGTCCGTGAAGCTGCCCCCGCTGTGGCAGGCCACGCACTTGCCTGCGCCTTCGAACACCATGCGACCGCGCGCCGCGGCGGCCGGGTCGAAACTCCCCGCCGGCGCGGGCGGCGCGCCCAGCGACAGCTGGTACGCCTGCAGGGCGGGCAGCTGGGCCGAGACCCGGTCCTCGGTGCCGTGGGTGATGCGCAGGTTCAGGCGCGGCTCGACCACCGTGCCCAGCCCGCCCATCTCGGCCACGGCCACGTAGCGGTTCCAGTAGGCGATGTCCTCGCCGTCGCCCGTGAAAGTGATGCGGTGGATGCCGGCCAGCCCATAGGCGGGCGGAATCACGACCGGCTTGCTCAGGCCGTCCACGTTGTTGCGGGGGTCGAACTTGCCAGGCCCCCAGCTGTTGAGGGTGGCCTTCACCGCCGCGTCCAGCGCCGGCGACAGGGCGATGATCGCTCCCGGGTTGAGGTCGCGGTTGGGCCAGCCGTCCAGGCGCTTGCCGATGCCTTTCGCGAACGAGTTGTCGACCGTCGAATGGCACAGCGCGCAGGTGATGCCCACCCGCATGAGCCGGTCCACGCCGTTGACCGTTTCCACCACGCCCTGGACGCCGACGACCGCGTTGAGCTTGAGCAGCGCCACGGTGGTGGCCGGGCTCTTGAGGTCGACGCTGCCGTCCTGGATGCCCGCCACCACGGCCGCCGGCAGCGCCTCGGCATCGACCTTGAGCCCCACGGACAGTGCCGTCACCGGGTCGACCGCAGCGCTGATGACCTCGTGCATCTTCAGGGTGTCGGTCCATTGCACCTCGTCGCCAAAGGTGTCGAAGCGGAAGATCTGTTTTCCCTGCTCGACCAGCGCCGCCTGGGCCGGGTCCGGGACACCGGAAGACGAATCACCGCCACTGCCACCGCCACCGCCACTGCCACCGCCACTGCCACCGCCGCCGCCACAGGCCACGGCCACTGCCGCTACCAAGCCCAGGGGCGCGGCCAGGCGCAGGGTGCGCACGGCCTGGGAAGGGACGAAAAATGGAGGGAGCGTCATGGTTTTCTCCTGCACAAGGGCACACAAGGGATTCGGCACAGCGCATCCGGGGCGGCGCCTGTGCCGCGTTGGGGTGCGGCGTGCCGGCTTCTTCCGGCCTTTTTCCGTTAGATGCGGGCTGGCGTGAAAACGTGACAACCGCCGGCGGCTTTCGCGCCCCAGCGGCCATGGGACAATCTTGTCCATGCACGCATTGTTTGAAGAATCCGGCAAGTTCCTGGCCGGCCGCATCCTCTCGGAGGCCGACACTTCGGCCCAGATCGAGCTCGATTCGGGCAAACGGGTCAAGGTCAAGTCCGCCCACATCCTGCTGAAATTCGAAAAACCCGCGCCCGCCGAACTCGTGGCGCAGGCGCAGGCCGTGGCGCAGACCATCGAACTCGACCTGGCCTGGGAATTCGCCTCCGAGGACGAGTTCGGCTTTGCCGACCTGGCGCGCGACTATTTCTCGGACCACGCCACGCTGGCCCAGCAGGCGGGCGCGCTGTTCGCGCTCTACGAGGCGCCGCACTACTTCCGCCGCGCCGGCAAGGGCCGCTTCAAGAAGGCCCCGGCCGAGATCCTGCAGCAGGCGCTGGCCGCCATCGAGAAGAAAAAGCGCGTGCTGGCCCAGATCGCCGAGTGGGCCCAGTCCCTGGCCCAGGGCGACTGTCCGCAGCCGATCCGCGAGCAGCTCTACAAGATTCTGTTCCGCCCCGACAAGAACGCGCCCGAGTACAAGGCCGTGGTCGAGGCCAGCCGCGCCACGCACACCGCGCCGCTCCCGCTGCTGCAAAAGGCCGGCGCCATCGATTCGAGCTACCAGTTCCACTGGAAGCGCTTCTTGTTCGACAACTTCCCCAAGGGCACGGACTTCCCGCCGCTGGCCGCGCCCCAGCCGCCCGCCGACCTGCCGCTGGCGCCGGTGCAGGCGTACTCCATCGATGACTCGGCCACCACCGAGATCGACGACGCGCTGTCGCTGCAAGGCCTGGGCAGCGGCACCGTGGTGCTGGGCATCCACATCGCCGCGCCGGGCCTGGCAATGGCACCGGGCGACGCGCTCGACCAGCTCGGGCGCCAGCGCCTGTCCACGGTCTACATGCCCGGCTACAAGATCACCATGCTGCCCGACGAGGTGGTGCAGATCTACACGCTCGACGCAGGCCGCGCCAACCCGGCCGTGTCGCTGTACGTGACCATCGACGAGGCCACGCTGGCCGTCACCGGCACCGAAACCAAGCTCGAGCGCGTGCCCGTCAGCGTCAACCTGCGCCACGACCAGCTCGACCACATCGTCACCGAAGAATGGCTGGTCGACCCCTCGATTCACACTGAAAATACGCCCCAGCCCTTGCTGGAACTGCGCGAGCAGCTCTCATTTTTGCACCGCTTTGCCAAGAGCTTGAAGGCCCAGCGCGAGGTGGTGCGCGGCAAGCCCGAAGCCTTCAACCGCCCCGACTACAGCTTCCGCCTGGTCGGCAACGACGGCGCCGAGCCCGATGGCACGGAGCAGGTGCAGATCGGCACGCGCAAGCGCGGCGCGCCGCTCGACCTGATCGTGGCCGAAGCCGCCATCGTCGCCAACAGCACCTGGGGCAGCTGGATGGCCGATCTCGGCGTGCCCGGCATCTACCGCAGCCAGGCGAGCCTGGCGCCGGGCGTGAAGGTGCGCATGGGCACCAAGGCGCTGCCGCACGCCGGCATCGGCGTCAAGAGCTACGCCTGGGCGACCTCGCCGCTGCGCCGCTACACCGACCTGGTCAACCAGTGGCAGATCATTGCCTGCGCGCGCCACGGCAAGACCGCCGCGCTGGCCGCGCCGTTCAAGCCCAAGGACGCCGACCTGTTCTCGATCATCAGCAGCTTTGACGCCGCCTACAGCGCCTACAACGGCTACCAGGCCGGCATGGAGCGCTTCTGGACGCTCCAGTACCTGGCGCAAAACCGCATCACCGAACTCACGGCGACGGTGTTCAAGGAAGGCCCGGGCGGCAGCTTCCTGGTGCGCGCCGACGAGCTGCCGCTGGTGTTCCCGGTGCTGGGCGCGCAGCACCTGCCGCGCGGTGCGCGCCTGCGCGTGCGGCTCGGCGAGATCGACGACATCACGCTCGACCTGCACGGCACCGTCCTGGAACGCCTGGACGACCCCGCCGACGCCAGCGACGATGGCCCGGTGGACGATGCCGACGACGAAGAGGCCGTGGCCGGCCCGATCGCCATTGCCGTCGATGTGAGCGAAAGCGACGCCGCGGCGAGCGCCGATCCCCCTGCGCCGTGACACGGGCCGCCTTCCTTCGCAAGCTCAGCACGCTGCAGCTGACCCTGCTGGTGTCGGCGCTGCTGCACGCCGCCGTGCTGTCGGTGCGCTTCGTCGATCCGGAGGGCTTCAACCGCGTGTTCCAGGACACGCCGCTCGAAGTGATCCTGGTCAACGCCAAGTCCAGCGAGCGCCCCGACAAGGCGCAGGCCATCGCGCAGGCGGCGCTGGCCGGCGGCGGCGACGCTGCCCAGGGCCGCGCCACCAGCCCGCTGCCCTATTCGGCCCTCACCCACATCGGCAACGATTTCGAGGAGGCCCAGCGCAAGCTCGACACACTGCAGGAACAGCAAACCCAGCTGCTCGCCCAGTTGCGCAAGCAGATTGCCGCCCTGCCCGCCCCCGACCCGCGCAAGCCCAGCCCCGACCCCGCCAAGGCCGCCCAGGAAGAAAAGCGCCGCCAGCTCGTCAAGCTGCTGGCCGAGATCGAACGCCGCATCCACGAAGAGAACGCGCGCCCCAAGAAGCGCTATATCAGCCCCGCCACGCGCGAGGAGGTGTACGCGGTTTACTACGACGCGCTGCGACGCAAGGTCGAAGACAAGGGCACCGAGAACTTCCCCGAGCTGGGGGGCAGAAAGCTATACGGCGAGCTGACCATGATCGTCACCGTCAACCACGATGGGCGCGTGCTCGCCACCGAAATCGTGCAGGGCTCGGGCACGCCCCTGCTCGACAGCCGTGCCGAGGCCATTGCGCGCGCGGCGGGCCCGTTCGGCGCCTTCAATGCCGAGATGCGCCGCAAGGCCGACCAGATTGCCGTGGTCTCGCGCTTCAAGTTCACGCGCGAGCAAACCCTGGAGACCAGCGTGCGATGAACGCCAGCGCCCCCCCGCCCGATCTTTACTGCGTCATGGGCCATCCGGTCGAACACAGCCGCTCGCCCTGGATCCACGCGCGCTTTGCCGCACTCACGGGCCAGGCGCTGCGCTACGAGCGCCGCCTGGTGCCGCTGGACGGCTTTGCGCAGGCGCTGGCCGAATTCGCCGCCGCCGGAGGGCGCGGCTGCAACATCACGGTGCCGTTCAAGCTCGAAGCCGCTCAGTTGGCCACCCAGCGCAGCGAGCGCGTGCAGCTGGCCGGCGCCGCCAACACCCTGCGCTTTGCCGACGGCGAAATCTACGCCGACAACACCGATGGCCTGGGCCTGGTGGCCGACGTCGCGCACAACGCCGGCTTTGCCTTGGCCGGGCGCGACGTGCTGCTGGTCGGCGCGGGCGGTGCGGCCGCAGGTGCGCTCGGGCCGCTGCTGGCCGCCGGGCCGCGCCGCGTCGCCGTGGCGAACCGCACCCTGGCGCGCGCGCAGGCGCTGGTGCAGTCGCACGCGCCCCTGGCTGCGCTACACAAAACAGAGCTGTCAGCGCATACCCCGCAAGCGTTAGAGGGCAATTTGACCCCAAACGGGACCTTTGACATCGTCATCAACGCCAGCGCCAGCAGCCTCGCAGGCGATGCGGTCCCCGTCCCCGCCAGCGTGCTGCGCCCGGGCGCCCTGGCCTACGACATGATGTACGGCCCGGCCGCCCAGGGCTTCCTGGACTGGGCCCGCGCGCACGGCGCCCAGCCGCGCGACGGCCTGGGCATGCTGGTGGAACAGGCCGCCGAGGCCTTTGCGATCTGGCGCGGCGTGCGCCCGCCCAGCGCCGCGGTACTCGCTGAACTGCGCGCGCTGATGGCGCAGCCCGCCCTCGCCTCCGGCACCCACGCGCACTGAAGCGCCACTGCCCCATGAAGCCGCTGCTGCGCTGGATAGGCCTGGTGTTGCTGGCGCTGCTGGCGCTGCAGTTGTTCTTCGCCCTGCGCATCGCCGCCATGGCCGCGATCGCCCCCGAATCCACCGGCTTCCAGCGCTCCGAGGCCTGGGTGCAATGGGCCGACACAGGCACGGTGCGCTGGCGCCAGCAGTGGGTGCCGTATACGCAGATCTCCGACCACCTCAAGCGCGCCGTCATCACCGCGGAAGACGACAGCTTCGTCAACCACGACGGCGTGGACTGGAACGCCATCGAAAAGGCCTGGGAGCGCAACGCCCTTGCCGAGGCCCAGGCCGCGCGCCAGGAAGCCGCGCGCCCCGCCAAGCCGCGCGCCCCGGCCGCCGCCGCGCGGCCCGTGCGCGCGCCCAAGATCCGGGGCGGCTCCACCATCACGCAGCAGCTGGCCAAGAACCTGCTGCTGTCGGGCGAGCGCACGCTGCTGCGCAAGGGCCAGGAGTTCGTGCTCACGCTGCTGCTGGAGCAATTCCTCACCAAGCAGCGCATCCTGGAGATCTACCTCAACAACGTCGAATGGGGCGCCGGCGTGTTCGGCGCCGAGGCTGCCGCGCAGCACTACTTCCGCAAAAGCGCCGCCCGCCTGGCCCCTGCCGAGGCCGCCCGCCTGGCCGTGATGCTGCCCGCGCCCAAGCGCTTCGAAAAGATGCCCGGCTCCGCCTACCTGAGCGGCCGCACCCGGGCCATCCTGCGGCGCATGGGCGGGGCGGAGCTGCCGTGACTGCCACGGCCAACGGCGCAGCAAAGCGGTAGTGCACGCGCGATGGCATGGCGCGAAAGAACGCCCCGCAGGTTCTATAAGCGTCGATATTTTTGACACTTCGTGACGTATAGTTACGTAAGCCATTGATTTGTAACCTTGGCACACAAAATGCTTCTTTTTGAGACCTCAACTAGGAGATGTCAATGCACCGTTTTCTCTCGCCCTTGGTTCTTGGTTTTTCGCTGCTCGCCGTGGGGGCTCAAGCGGCCCCGGTGGTCGGTAACACTTACCTGGATTCGGACAATGTCGGTTGGACCTACATCGGCAGCTACGACGTGGGGTCCGGACCTTTCTGGAAGAACACCCCTCTCAACTACACGGCTTTGCAAGCCGCCGAATTGGTCTTCGGCTCCCTCGCAAATGGATACCAATACGCCATTTCAACCGTTGATTCCTTCGTGAATCACCTGGCCTGGTACGACGGATTCGGAGACACTTCCCATCTGCCGACCACCAACAAGTTTGGTGGCGGCAACGCGTTGGCCGAGAATTTCTTCATCGATGTGGGCAAGAGCGGCTACAACCAGGGCGGAGATCTTTCCGCCTATGTGGGCGGCGACAAGGCCACACAGGGCGGCGGCGCGTTCAACTATGTGTTCACCGCCGCCGCGCCCAACCCGGTGCCTGAACCGGGCGCGCTGGCATTGCTGGGACTGGGGCTCGCTGGCATTGCCGCATTGCGCCAGCGCAAGGCTTAAGCCCAGCGCTGCAACAAGGACCCGCTTCGGCGGGTTTTTTCTTGTGCCCGCTGCAAATCCCCGCGGCGTGCGGTCTCAGCGCACGCCTGGTTCGTTCAGGCCTGTGCGGAAGCGCAAGCCCGCCTCCAGTGCGCTGGTGCGCTGGTCCATAATCAAAAAGGCGCTCAGCGCTTACCAGACAAGCACTGACAGCTCCATTTTTCACAGTTATGCGAATCCTTGGCATCGACCCCGGCCTGCAAACGACCGGCTTTGGCGTGATAGACGTAGAGGGGCACGCGCTCAGCTATGTGGCCAGCGGCACCATCCGCACCACGCAGCTCGCGCTGGGCGACCTGCCGGGGCGGCTGAAGGTGCTGTTCGACGGCATCAGCGAGGTGGCGGCACGCTACCAGCCGACCGTGGCCACGGTCGAGATCATTTTCGTCAACGTCAACCCACAGTCGACGCTGCTGCTGGGCCAGGCGCGCGGCGCCTGCATCACGGCGCTGGTGGCCAGCGACCTGCCGGTGGCCGAATACACGGCCTTGCAGATGAAGAAGGCGGTCGTCGGCCACGGGCGTGCGGCCAAGAGCCAGGTGCAGGAGATGGTGCGCCGCCTGCTGCAGCTGCCCGGCCTGCCGGGCACCGACGCGGCCGACGCGCTGGGCATGGCCATCACCCACGCGCACGCGGGCGCCGCCATGGCGCGGCTGGCCGAGGCGGGAACGCTGCAGCGGCGCCAGCACGCGATGTACAAGGGCGGGCGCAGTTACTGACGGCGCGCGCGCTGCGCGCGCAAAGGGGCCAGCGCACCGGCCCGCTTGTTCCTAGAATGGCCTGCCATGGCCCACCCTCCCCCTGCCGCCCCTCCGCCCAGCGCAGCGCCGGGATTCGTGTTCGTCAAAATCCCGGTGGGACGGCACGAGGCCGACCCTCTGCACCTGCGCGAGGAGCAGATGGACGAGGCCTTGCGCGCGCAGGGCCTGGGCCTGGTGGTGGGCTGGGGCGATTCGCTGGGCGAGCGCCACTTGGACGGCTCGCGCGACGTGGTGTACCTGCGCATCGACATCCTTGTGCACGACCTGGCGGCTGCGCTCTCGGTGCTGCGAGCGCTGCTGCCCGCACTGGATGCGCCGCAGGGCACCGAGATCCACTACACGCTGGACGGACGCAACCTGCACGACACGGCGGAGGCGGCCGGGTGGCGGCTGCAACAGCCCCTGGCCACTGCGCCGCGCGGCCTGCCGCCGGCCTGGCGCTGACACGCTTTGCTTTGCGGTGTCCCGCCCGGGGCCTGCGCTGTGCGCGGCCCGCTCATTCGCTACGAAATCAAGAGCTACCAGCGCTTGATGGGCAAGCGCTGGAGCCTTAAAACGCTCGAAATCAACGCAGCGCGGCGGCGGCCACGCCCAGGCGCGTAGCCCGGCGGCGACAGGCGCCGCGCGTGGGCCGCCCTGCGGCGCGGCGGCGCTGCCGCCATCGAGCTTGAACTGGCCCACGGCCCGTGTGAGCTGGCCGGCCTGCTCGCGCAGCGATGCGGAGGCGGCGGTGGACTCTTCGACGAGCGCGGCATTTTGCTGCGTCATCTGGTCGAGCTGGCGCACCGACTGGCCGATCTGGTCGATGCTCTCGCTCTGCTCGGCCGCCGAGGCGGTGATCTCGCCGATGATGCCCGAGACGCGGCGCACGCTGCTCACGATCTCGCCCATGGTCTGCCCGGCCTCGCCCACCAAGCGGGCGCCGTCTTTCACCCGGCCGACCGAGGTGCCGATCAGTGCCTTGATCTCCCGCGCGGCCTCGGCCGAGCGCTGCGCGAGGCTGCGCACTTCGCTGGCCACCACGGCGAAGCCGCGGCCCTGTTCGCCCGCGCGCGCGGCCTCGACGGCCGCGTTGAGCGCCAGGATGTTGGTCTGGAAGGCGATCGAGTCGATCACGCCCGTGATGTCGCCGATGTGGCGCGAGCTGGCAGTGATCTGCTCCATGGTCGTCACCACCTGGGCGACCACGCTGCCGCCGCGCTCGGCCACGGTGGCGGCCGAGGTGGCGAAGTCGCGCGCATGGTGCGATGACTCGGCGTTGTGGCGCACGGTGCCGGTGAGCAGCTCCATCGACGAGGCGGCCTCCTGCAGGTTGGCGGCGGTCTGCTCGGTGCGCTGGCCCAGGTCCTGGTTGCCGGTGGCAACCTGGCCGCTGGACGCGGCAATGTTGCCCGCGGCGTCCTGCACCTGGCGCACCAGCGTGCGCAGCGCGTCCTGCATGCGCTCCATGGCCATCACCAGCTGGCCAACCTCGTCGTGGTTCGTCGCCCGCACCTCTTGGGACAGGTCGCCGCCGGCAATGCGCTCGGCCAGGTCGCGCGCCTGCGACAGCGAACGCGTGATGGAGCGCACGCTGAACAAGGTGAGTGCAACCAGCACCGCCAGCGCCAGCAGCAGCGCGCCGCCGATCAGCGCCGACATGCGGGAAGCGCGCGCATCCATGTCCTGGCGCCCCACGGCGCGAACGAAAAGTAACTGTATGCGTCTTCCGCTTGAGCAGCCGCAGGGTATTCACCGGCATGGAGTCAGTGTTCACGGCACGCGCATTGCCCAGGGATTGACAGCAAATTGTCACAAACAACCGGCACAGTCCACAGGGCTCGGGGCCGCTGGCCCCAGGTACATGTCTTGCGCGCGGCACTGGCCGCTCGCGCGGGCAGCACCCCTTCCTTCTCCTATGCTTTCGTCCACCCCCTCCGTTCCCTCCCCTGCCACCGCTTCGCGCGGCTCGCTGGCCAGCAGATTGCTGGCCGTCTTCTTCGCGACCATGGCGCTCGCGCTGCTGGGCTCGGCCTTTGGCATCTGGTCGCTGCAGCGCATCCAGCGCTCCACGCAGCACATGGTGGAGCACAGCGTCGCGGCCGAGCGGCTGGTGGCCGATGCCTACCGCTACCAGGCCATCAATTCGGAGCGCTACAAGGCCATCGCCTTGAGTTCAGAGCCCGAGGTGGGCGATACCCTGGGCGCGGACATTGCCGCGACGCAGCAGCTCTATGACGGGCGGCTCAGCGCCTTGGCCGACAGGCTGCAGGCGGCCGAGCACCAGCAGCTCCTCGCAGGCATCCGCACCGCCGGCAAGGATTTCGCGGTGGCCCGCTCCGCGCTGGTGGCGGCGCGCGACTCGGGCCTGACCGAGCGCATCCGCAAGGTCTATGCCGAACATTTCCTGCCGTCGTCGAACGCGCTGCTGTCGGCGCTGGGCACGCTGACGCAGGCACAGCGCGATGCCATCGATGCGCGTGCGCGCGAGGTCGCCAGGCTGGGCGAAGTGGCCCGGCTGGTGCTGATCGCCTTCAGCGCCCTGGCGCTGGCGCTGGGCACGCTGCTCGCGCTGTGGCTAGTGCGCAGCATCACCCGCCCGATCGCTCTGGCTGGCACCACCGCCGACCGCGTGGCCAGCCTGGACCTGCGCCACGACATTGCAGGCCATGGGCGCGACGAGGCCGGCCGCATGCTGGGGTCTCTGGAGGTGATGCAGCACGCCTTGCGTGCGCTGGTGCGGCAGGTGCGGGGCTCGGCGCAGAACATCAGTGCGGCCGCCTCGGACATCGCCAGCGGCAACAGCGAACTGTCGGGCCGCACCGAAGAGACAGCCACCAGCCTGCAGCAGACCGCTGCCGCGCTGGAGCAGCTGACCCACCATGTCGTGCAGTCGGCCGAATCGGCCCACCATGCGCAGGCCATGGCCAACGCCGCGACCGTGGTGGCGCAAGAGGGCGGCAGCGTGGTGGCCCAGGTGGTGGGCACCATGGAAGGCATCCACCAGTCCTCGCGCAAGATCGTGGACATCATCGGCGTGATCGACTCCATCGCCTTTCAGACCAACATCCTGGCGCTCAATGCCGCGGTCGAGGCCGCGCGCGCCGGCGTACAGGGGCGGGGCTTCGCCGTGGTCGCGGCCGAGGTGCGCAGCCTGGCCACGCGCTCGGCGGCGGCGGCGCAAGAAATCAAGGCACTGATCACCGCATCGGTCGAACGCGCCGAGGCCGGCGCCAGCCTGGCGGGCGTGGCGGGCAGCACCATGGAGCGCATCGTCGGTGCCGTGCAGGACGCGGCACGCCGCATGGGCGAAATCACCTCGGCCACCGCCGTGCAGAACCACGAGATCGCGCAGATCAACACTGCCGTATCCCGGCTCGACCAGATGACGCAGGAGAACGCGTCACTGGTCGAGGAATCGGCCGCCGCATCCGCCAGCCTGCGCAGCCAGGCCCAGGAGTTGGCGGCCCTGATCAGCCGGTTCGTGCTGCCGGGCCAGGATGCGCCCGGCCCGGTGGACCAAACCGCACCCGGCACGGCGCCACAGACGGCAGCCCCGCGCGCGCCGCTGCGGCTGGCGCAGCGGCACGCGGCCTGACATCAGGCCACGGGCTGGATCGGCACGTACAACTCACCGCCCGTGCCGCGGAATTCCACCGCTTTTTCCTGCAGGCCCCGTGCGGCGAATTCGCGCACCTCCTGCGTGATCTTCATGGAGCAGAACTTGGGGCCGCACATCGAACAGAAGTGCGCCACCTTCGAGGCATCCTTGGGCAGGGTCTCGTCGTGGAATGCGCGGGCGGTGTCGGGGTCCAGGCCCAGGTTGAACTGGTCTTCCCAGCGGAAGTCGAAGCGCGCCTGGCTGAGCGCATCGTCGCGCGCGCGCGCGCCAGGGTGGCCCTTGGCCACGTCGGCCGCGTGCGCGGCGATCTTGTAGGCAATGATGCCCTGCTTGACGTCGTCGCGGTCGGGCAGGCCCAGGTGCTCTTTGGGAGTCACGTAGCACAGCATGGCCGTACCCATCCAGCCGATCATGGCCGCGCCGATGGCGCTGGCGATGTGGTCGTAGCCGGGGGCGATGTCGATGGTCAGCGGGCCCAGGGTGTAGAACGGCGCCCCGTGGCAGGTGTTGAGCTGCTCGGTCATGTTGGCCTGGATCATGTGCATGGGCACGTGTCCCGGGCCTTCGATCATGGTCTGCACGTCGTGCTTCCAGGCGGTCTGCGTGAGCTCGCCCAGCGTGTGCAGTTCGGCAAACTGCGCCGCGTCGTTGGCGTCGCTCGCGCAGCCCGGCCGCAGTCCGTCGCCCAGCGAGAAGCTCACGTCGTACGCCTTCATGATGTCGCAGATGTCCTCAAAATGCTCGTACAGAAAGCTCTCGCGGTGGTGCGCCATGCACCACTTGGCCATGATCGAGCCGCCGCGCGAGACGATGCCGGTGCGCCGCTGCGCCGTGAGCTGGATGTAAGCCAGGCGCACGCCGGCGTGGATGGTGAAGTAGTCCACGCCCTGCTCCGCCTGCTCGACCAGCGTGTCTCGGAAGATGGCCCAGGTCAGGTCCTCGGCCACGCCGCCCACCTTTTCGAGCGCCTGGTAGATCGGCACGGTGCCGATCGGCACGGGCGCATTGCGCACGATCCAGTCGCGCGTGGTGTGGATGGCCTTGCCGGTGGACAGGTCCATCACGTTGTCTGCGCCCCAGCGGATCGCCCAGACCAGCTTCTCGACCTCTTCCTCGATGCTGGACGTGACGGCCGAATTGCCGATGTTGGCGTTGATCTTGACCTTGAAGTTGCGCCCGATGGCCATGGGCTCGACCTCGGGGTGGTTGATGTTGGCTGGAATGATGGCGCGCCCGCGCGCCACTTCGTCGCGCACGAATTCGGGCGTGATGATCTGGGGGATGCTCGCGCCCATCGGGTTGCCCATCAGGCGCTGCTCGCGGCCGGCGTCCGCCATGTACTGCGCCATCCACTCGCGCTTGCCGTTCTCGCGGATCGCCACGTATTCCATCTCGGGCGTGACGATGCCTTTCTTCGCGTAGTGCATCTGCGTGACGTTGGCGCCGCTGCGCGCGCGCAGGGGCTGGCGCTGCAGTGCGGCGGCCTCGGCGCGCAGCTGCGCCAGGCGCGCGGCGTCCTCGCTCCTTTGGCCATCATCGATCGCCGCGGGCGCGCGGCCTGCGTAGCGCTCGACGTCGCCCCGCGCTGCGATCCAGGCGCCGCGCACGCTGGCCAGGCCGCGCCGCACGTCGATGGCGACATCGGGGTCGGTGTAAGGGCCCGACGTGTCGTAGACGCTGACCTGCTCGCCGTTGGTCAGCAGGATGTCGCGCACGGGAACGCGCAGGTCGGCGTGCAGCTGGCCGGGCACGTAGGCCTTGCGCGAGGCCGGAAAGGGCGCACGGGCATCCTCCAGCAAGCGGGCGAATGTCTCGAGGGCAAGGGGGTCGGTGGCGTTCATGGTCGGTCTCCGGTGGATGGCAGGGATGTGCTCCGGAGTGGACCTGTGCTCGCCCCCCCGGTGGCAGCGCCAGGGGCAAGGTCCGCCTGCCGTCAAAAGTAGCAGGACAGAAAGATCGGCTCTTCTTACGCCGGTATCAACCGGATCAAGTTCGTCGGGTTCGCGGGCCAGTCTGGACTTCAGACCGCCCCCATCTCAGTGCGTCAGCACACCCCGGAGCAGCCGCGAGTATAGGGCTATGCAGAGCGCGCCCGCGTCAGAGAACGCGCTCGGCGATCAGCACCGCAAAGAAGACAAAGGCGGCGATCAGCGTCCACTTGAGGACGACAAAACCCAGGCGCTTGTAGCGCGGCTGGCCGGTGCCGGCATAGAACGCAAAGCACACCGCCGCCGCGAGCAACAGCAGCAGGACGGCCCAGCGGAACAGCAGCATGGCAGCGGGCCCTGTGCGCTTACCAGGCGCGCGCCGGCTGGGCAAAGCCCGGGGGGGCCAGGCGCTCGTTGTCGAAGCTCACCAGTTCCCAGGCGTCGGGCTGGGCGAGCAGCTCGCGCAGCAGCAGGTTGTTGAGCGCATGACCCGAACGAAACGCGCTGTAGGCGGCCAACAGCGGCTTGCCGATGAGGTAGAGATCGCCCATCGCGTCGAGGATCTTGTGCTTGACGAATTCGTCGTCATAGCGCAAGCCGTCGGCATTGAGCACCTTGTAGTCGTCCATGACGATGGCGTTGTCGAGGCCACCGCCCAGGGCGAGCCCGCTGGCGCGCATCATCTCGACGTCGCGCGTGAAGCCGAAGGTGCGCGCGCGCGCGATGTCGCGGCTGTAGTTGCCCTGCCCCAGGTCAAACTCGACGCACTGGCCGGTCGAGTCCACCGCGGGGTGGGAAAAGTCGATCTCGAAGCGCAGCTTGAAGCCGTGGTAAGGGTCGAGCCGCGCCCATTTCGCGGATGCCCCCTCGCCCTGGCGGATCTGCACCGGGCGCTTGACCCGGATAAATTTCTTGGGGGCGTTCTGCAGCGCGATGCCGGCGCTTTGCAGCAGGAAGACGAACGACGCCGACGAGCCATCGAGGATGGGAACCTCTTCGGCGGTGATGTCCACGTACAGGTTGTCCAGGCCCAGGCCCGCGCAGGCCGACATCAGGTGCTCGACGGTGTGCACCTTGGCGCCGCCCGCAGAGATCGTCGAGGCCATGCGCGTGTCGGTGACGGCCAGGGCCGAGATCGGAATGTCCACCGGTTCGGGCAGGTCCACACGGCGGAACACGATGCCGGTGTCAGGCTGCGCGGGGCGCAGGGTGAGCTCCACGCGTTGGCCGCTGTGCAGGCCCACGCCCACCGCACGGGTGAGCGCCTTGAGAGTACGTTGCTGAAGCATGCAGGGATTTTAGGTGCGAAGGCGGCACTTTGCTGCAGTGCACGCACGCCCTGGATTTATCGCCGCGATGGAGGATGGGGCGCGGTGCCAGCGCGGGCCGCGCCGCGGCTTCCCGCTCAATCGGCCTGCTTGCGCAGGAACGCTGGAATCTCCAGGTCGTCCATGCCGCCCGACGACAGGGCGTCCACGCGCGCCGCAGCCTGCGTGCGGTTGGTGCGCCAGACGCTGGGCACGGCCATGCTGCCGTAATCGGTCTGGCTCGTGCCGCCCGCAGAACCCAGCACCGTCGTGCCCATGGCCGCGCCCGCCACCGGCACCTGGTAGGCCAGGTTGTCGGTGCCGGTGCGCAGGCTGCCCTGCACCACCTGCATCGACTGGCGGCGCGCATTGTGGCGCGAGAGGCCGGTGGCCACCACGGTGACGCGGATCTCCTCGCCCAGGCTGTCGTCGTAGGCGGCGCCGTAGATGACATGCGCGTCGGGCGAGGCGTAGGCGTTGATGGTGCTCATGGCCAGGCGCGATTCGCTCAGTTTCAGGTTGCCCTTGGCGGCGGTCACCAATACCAGCACGCCCTTGGCACCCGACAGGTCGATGCCTTCGAGCAGCGGGCAGGCTACGGCCTGTTCGGCGGCAATGCGCGCGCGGTCGGGGCCGCTGGCGGTGGCCGTTCCCATCATGGCCTTGCCGGGCTCGCCCATCACGGTGCGCACGTCTTCGAAGTCGACGTTCACATGGCCGTACTCGTTGATGATTTCGGCGATGCCGCCCACGGCGTTCTTGAGCACGTCGTTGGCGTGCGCAAAGGCTTCGTCCTGGGTGATGTCGTCGCCCAGCACATCGAGCAGCTTCTCGTTGAGCACCACGATCAGCGAGTCAACATTGGCCTCGAGCTCGGCCAGGCCGTTGTCGGCGTTGGTCATGCGGCGCCCGCCCTCCCAGTCGAAGGGCTTGGTGACCACGCCGACGGTGAGGATGCCCATCTCCTTGGCCACGCGCGCAATCACCGGCGCGGCGCCGGTGCCGGTGCCGCCGCCCATGCCGGCGGTGATGAACAGCATGTGGGCGCCCTGGATGGCGCTGCGGATGTCTTCGACGGCCGCTTCCGCGGCTTCGCGGCCTTTTTCGGGCTTGCTGCCCGCGCCCAGGCCGCTCTGGCCCAGCTGGATGACGCGGTGCGCGGAGCTGCGCGTGAGCGCCTGGGCGTCGGTGTTGGCACTGACGAACTCCACACCCTGCACGGCGCGCGCAATCATGTGCTCGACGGCGTTGCTGCCGCCCCCGCCCACACCGATCACCTTGATCTGGGTGCCCTGGTTGAATTCTTCGGCTTCGATCATTTCGATGGACATGTTGGAGCTCCTGTTACTGACGGAAAAGCAATGGTGAATTGGGAAACAATCAAACAACTTCGGTGCACGCGCGGCGGACCGGCGCCGCGCCAGCGCACGCGCGGCGGAGGGTGGGGACGCACGACCCAGATCGGTTTGGGCATGGTCAGAAGTTCCCCACGATGAAGTCCTTGAACCGGCCAAAAGCGGTTTTCACGGAGCCGCTTTTTTGCGCCACCTTGAATCCGCGCATGCGCGCCAGGCGCGCCTCTTCGAGTTGCCCCATCACCGTGGCGGCCCGCGGCTGGGCCACCATGTCGGACAGGGCGCTCGAATACTTGGGGATGCCGCGGCGCACGGGCTTGAGGAAAATGTCCTCGCCCAGTTCCACCATGCCCGGCATGACCACGCTGCCGCCCGTGAGCACGATGCCCGACGACAGCACTTCCTCGTAACCCGACTCGCGGATGACCTGCTGCACCAGCGAGAAGATCTCTTCGACGCGCGGCTCGATCACGCCCGCGAGCGCCTGCTTGCTGAGCATGCGCGGGCCGCGGTCGCCCAGGCCCGGCACTTCGACCTGCGCCTCGGGGTCGGCCAGCAACTGCTTGGCATAGCCGCTCTCGACCTTGATGTCTTCGGCGTCCTTGGTGGGCGTGCGCAGCGCCATCGCGATGTCGCTGGTGATGAGGTCGCCTGCGATCGGGATCACCGCCGTGTGGCGGATCGCGCCGCCCGTGAAGATCGCCACATCGGTGGTTCCGGCGCCAATGTCGACCAGGGCCACGCCGAGCTCGCGCTCGTCGTCGGTCAGCACGGCCTGGCTCGATGCGAGCGGATTGAGCAGCAGCTGCTCGACCTCCAGTCCGCAGCGGCGTACGCATTTGATGATGTTCTCGGCCGCGCTCTGCGCGCCGGTGACGATGTGGATCTTGGCTTCCAGGCGGATGCCGCTCATGCCGATGGGCTCTTTGACATCCTGCCCGTCGATCACGAACTCCTGCGGCTCGACCAGCAGCAGGCGCTGGTCGCTGGAGATGTTGATGGCCTTGGCGGTCTCGACCACGCGCGCCACGTCGGCAGCGGTGACCTCCTTGTCCTTCACGGCCACCATGCCGCTCGAATTGAGGCCGCGGATGTGGCTGCCGGTGATGCCGGTGTAGACGCGCTGGATCTTGCAGTCGGCCATGAGCTCGGCCTCTTTCAGCGCCTGCTGGATGCTCTGCACGGTGGCGTCGATGTTCACGACCACGCCGCGCTTGAGGCCATTGCTGGGCGCCACCCCCAGGCCGGCGAGCTTGAGCTCGCCGTTGGGCAGAACCTCGGCGACGACGGCCATGATCTTGGCCGTGCCGATGTCCAGCCCCACCACCACATCTTTGTATTCTCTTGCCATATGCGTGTCTGCCCTTCGTTTTTCTGTGCCGCTCTACCGGCGTTTTGCCGGCGTGGCGCCCTGCACCACCGTGGTCACGCCGCGCAAGCGCAGGGCGTAACCTCCGGTGTGGCGCAGGTCGGCCGACTCCAGGGCATCCGCGCGGCGCTTGTACTGCGCCGCCACCTGCGTGAGCGTGCGCACAAAACGTTGCGTGCGCTGCGCCACTTCCTCGGGGGTGCCCCCTCCCAATTCCACCACCGCGCCGCTGTCGAGCGTCGCGCGCCAGCCGCCCCGGCTGGACATCTCCAGCCCCTCCAACTCGAGTCCCAGTGGCCCGAACGCGGGCAGCAGCTGCTGGTACATGGCCAGCACCTGGGTGGAATGGTCGGCCGGGCCATTGAGCCGCGGCAGATCGTCCTGGTCCGCGTCGCCGCCGGCATCGAACACCTCGCCCTGGCTGTTGAGCAGGGTCGAGCCCGACTCCGGGCCCCAGTGCGCCACGGCGTGGTGCTCCTGCAGCACCACGCGCAGCGTGCGCGGAAACTCGCGCCGCACCTGGGCACTGCGCACCCAGGGCACCTGCTCAAAAACCTCGCGCGCAGCGCCCAGGTGGATGGTGAAGAAGTTGCCGACGAGTTGCGGCGTCACATTGGCGCGCAGCGTCACGGCGTTGTTGTGCACCAGCTCGCCCTGCACGACGATGCGCCCGATCGAAAACGCCGGGTGGCGCAGCAGCCACCACGCGCTGGCTGCCAGCGCCAGGCCCGCGCAAGCCACGAACAGGACCGATGCGGTCAGGTTCATGAGCTTGACGTCCAGCGGCGCGGGCAGCGAGTCGGTCATGCAGGCGTTCCTTGCGTGGCCACGGGGCATGCGCCCTGCGGGTTGTCGAGCGTGGCGCCGGCCAGCAGCTGCAGGCACAGGTCTTCGTAGCTGATGCCCGCGGCACGCGCGGACATCGGCACGAGCGAGTGCCCGGTCATGCCGGGCGAGGTGTTGATCTCCAGCAGGAAGGGCTGGCGGTCGCTGGCCCGGACCATGATGTCGGCCCGTGCCCAACCGCGGCAGCCCAGCGAGCGGAATGCCTGCACCACGATGCGCTGGATCTCGCGCTCCTCGGCATCGGGCAGGCCGCTCGGGCAGTGGTACTGCGTGTCGTCGGTGAAATACTTGTTCTGGTAGTCGTAGTTGCCCTGCGGCGCCACGATGCGGATCACGGGCAGCGCGTGCGCGCTGGCACCGACGCCCAGCACCGGGCAGGTGGTCTCGTCGCCCTCGATGAACTGCTCGCACAGCACCTCGGGGTCGTAACGCGAGGCAAGCAGGTAGGCCTGCGCGCATTCCTCGGGCGTGGTGACCTTCGTCAGGCCCAGGGTCGAGCCCTCGCGCGAGGGCTTGACGATCATCGGTGCACCCAGCGCCTGCAGCGCCTGCAGCGTCTCTTCGCTGCTGGCCACCAGGCGCCAGTCGGGCGTAGGTAGTCCGTCGGCGCGCCACAGGCGCTTGGTCATGATCTTGTCCATGGCAATGCTCGACGCCAGCACGCCGGGGCCGGTGTACGGAATGCCCATGAGTTCGAGCGCGCCCTGCACCGTGCCGTCTTCGCCGTGGCGGCCGTGCAGCGCAATGAAGCAGCGCGCATACCCGTCGCGCTGCAGCGCGCCGAGCCCGGCGTGCGCCGGATCGAACGCATGTGCGTCCACGCCGCGCGCGCGCAGCGCCTGCAGCACGCCGGCACCCGACATCAGCGACACCTCGCGCTCGGCCGAGGCTCCCCCCATCAGCACGGCAACCTTGCCCAGCGCGGCAGCCTCCACTTTTTTATTCCATGCACTCACAACCTGCTCCCGTCCAACACCACAAGCTCACTATTTTGTAGCAAATCGACCACCTTGGCGGCCACGGTGCCGATGGAGCCCGCGCCCATGCACAGCACCACGTCGCCGGCGCGCGCGCCGTCGGCAATGGTCTGGGGCAGATCGGCCACGTTTTCGACAAAATGCGGCTCCACGCGGCCGGCCACCCGCAGGGCCCGTGCCAGCGCACGGCCATCGGCGGCCACCACCGGCGCCTCGCCCGCGGCATAGACCTCGGTGAGCAGCACGGCATCGGCGCTGCCGATCACCTTGATGAAATCCTCGAAGCAATCGCGCGTTCGGGTGTAGCGGTGCGGCTGGAAGGCCAGCACCAGGCGCTGGCCCGGAAAGGCGCCGCGCGCCGCCGCCAGCGTGGCCGCCATCTCTACCGGGTGGTGGCCGTAGTCGTCGATCACCGTGAAATGGCCACCGCCCTTGGCGGGCACCTCGCCATAGCGCTGGAAGCGCCGGCCCACGCCCTTGAAGCTGGCGAGCGCGCGCAGCACGGCATCGTCGGAAATGCCCAGCTCCACCGCGACGGCGATCGCCGCCAGCGCGTTGAGCACGTTGTGCTCGCCCGCCAGGTTCAGCACCACCTCGAGGTCGGGCAGCGTGACGCCGTTGCTGCGCTGCACCGTGAAGCGCATCTGGCCGGCCTGCGCGCGCACGTTGATGGCGCGCACCTGCGCGTCTTCGGCAAAGCCGTAGCTGGTGATCGGACAGGTGACCTGGGGCACGATCTCGCGCACGGCCGGGTTGTCGGTGCACAGAATGGCCGTGCCATAGAACGGCATGCGGTGCAGGAAGTCGACAAAGGCCTTCTTGAGCCGGCCAAAGTCGTGGCCATAGGTCTCCATGTGGTCGGCGTCGATGTTGGTGACGACGGCCATCACGGGCAGCAGGTTCAGGAACGAGGCATCGGACTCGTCGGCCTCGACCACGATGTAGTCGCCTTGCCCCAGGCGCGCATTGGCCCCGGCGCTGTTCAGGCGCCCGCCGATCACGAAGGTCGGGTCGAGCCCCGCCTCGGCCAGCACGCTGGTGACCAGGCTGGTGGTCGTGGTCTTGCCATGCGCGCCGGCAATCGCGATGCCGCGCTTGAGGCGCATGAGCTCGGCCAGCATCAGCGCGCGCGGCACCACGGGGATCTTCTTGGCCCGCGCGGCGACCACCTCGGGGTTGTCGGCCTGCACCGCCGTCGAGGTGACCACGGCGTCGGCGCCGGCAATGTGCGCGGCCGCGTGGCCCAGGTGCGTGGCGATGCCCAGCGCCTGCAGGCGGCGCAGCGTGGCGCTGTCAGCCAGGTCCGAGCCCGAGACGCCATAGCCGAGGTTGAAAAGCACCTCGGCAATGCCGCTCATGCCCGAGCCGCCCACGCCGACGAAATGGATGTGGCGAATGGCGTGCTTCATCGCATTGCCTCCATGAAAGACGGCTCGTCGGCGTGTCCTATGTTCGCGACGAAATGGGCGATGGGGCGAATGGCGTGCTTCATGCTGCCAGCTCCTCGCACGCGGTGACCACTTCCCGGGTCGCATTGATTTTTTGCATGTTTTTGGCCTTTAGCGCCCGCTCTACAAGCGCGGGACGCTCCATATTTTGTAGCATTTGTGCCAGCCCCTGCGGCGACAGGTCGCGCTGCTGGACGAGCCAGCCGCCGCCGGCCTGCACCAGGAACTGGGCGTTGGTAGTCTGGTGGTCGTCCACCGCCGATGGAAACGGCACGAACACGGCGGCCGCGCCGATGGCAGCGATCTCGGTGACGGTGCTGGCGCCCGCGCGGCAGACGATGATGTCGGCCGCGGCGAACGCGCTGGCGGTGTCGTCGATGAACGGCGTGAGCTCGGCCTCGACCCCGGCGGCGGCGTAACGGGCGCGCAGCGCGTCGATCTGCGCCGCGCCGCTTTGGTGCGTGACCACAGGGCGCCGGTCCGCGGGCATCAGCGCCAGCGCCAGCGGCACGATCTCGTTGAGCGCGCGCGCGCCCAGGCTGCCGCCCACCACCAGCAGGCGCAGCGGCCCGCTGCGGCCGGCAAAGCGCTCGGCCGGCCCCGGCTGCTGCGTGAACGCCGCGCGCAGCGGGTTGCCGACCCACTGCGCCTTTTTGAAGACGTTGGGGAAGGCGGTGAACACCCGGTCGGCGACGCCGGCCAGCACGCGGTTGGCCAGGCCGGCCACCGAGTTCTGTTCGTGGAGCACCAGCGGCTTGCCGGCGAGCACGGCCATCATGCCGCCCGGGAAGCTGATGTAGCCACCCAGGCCGACGACCACGTCGGGCCGCACGCGCCGCACCACGGCCAGCGCCTGCGAGAAGGCGCGCAGCAGGCGCAGCGGCAGCAGCGCGAGCGTCAGCACGCCCTTGCCGCGCACGCCGCCGAAGTCGATAGTCTCGAGCGCAAAGCCCTGGGCCGGCACGATGCGCGACTCCATGCTGCCCGGCGCGCCCAGCCAGTGCACGCGCCAGCCGCGCGCACGCAGCTCCTGCGCCACGGCCAGGCCCGGGAAGATGTGGCCGCCCGTGCCGCCGGCCATGATGAGCGCCGTTTTCTGACTCATACACGCCCCCCTCTCATGAGGAGTTTGTTCTCGTAGTCGACGCGCAAGACCACCGCCAGCGCCACCAGGTTCATCAGAATGGCCGAGCCGCCAAAGCTCATCAGCGGCAGCGTCAGCCCCTTGGTCGGCAGCGCGCCCAGGTTCACGCCCATGTTGATGAAGGCCTGAAAGCCCATCCAGATCGCCACCCCCTGCGCCACGAGGCCCGAGAACACGCGGTCGAGCGCGATCGCCTGGCGGCCGATGTGCATGATGCGGCGCGTCATCCACAGGAACATCACGATCAGCGTGAGCACGCCGACCAGGCCGAACTCCTCGCCGATCACGGCGAGCAGGAAGTCGGTGTGCGCCTCGGGCAGCCAGTGGAGTTTTTCGACGCTGCCCCCCAGCCCGACGCCGAAGATCTCGCCCCGGCCAATGGCGATCAGCGAGTGCGAGAGCTGGTAGCCCTTGCCCAGCGCGTGCTTGGCGCTCCAGGGGTCGAGGTAGGCGAAGATGCGCTCGCGCCGCCAGTCGCTCATCATCACCATCATCGCAAAGGCCGCCACCAGCACGGCAGCGATCAGGAAGAACATGCGCGCGTTCACGCCACCCAGGAACAGGATGCCCATGGCGATCACGGCAATCACCATGAAGGCGCCCATGTCGGGCTCGGCGAGCAGCAGCCCGCCCACCACCGCCACGGCAGCGCCCATGGGCAGCACGGCGCGGAAGAACCGCTCCTTCACGTCCATCTTGCGGCACATGTAGTCGGCGGCGTAGACCAGCACGGCAAACTTCGCCAGCTCGGACGGCTGAAAGTTCATGACGCCCAGCGACAGCCAGCGGCGTGCGCCGTTGACCACCGTGCCGACGTGCGGGATCAGCACCGCCACCAGCAGGGCCAGCGAGAACAGGAACAGCACACGCGCCGAGCGCTCCCAGGTGGCCATGGGGATCTGGAACGCCAGCAGCGCCGCGACAAAGGCCATCACCAGCGCAAAGACATGGCGCAGTAGAAAGTGCGTGGGCGCGATCTTGCCAAAGCGCGGGTTGTCGGGCATGGCGATCGAGGCCGAATACACCATCACCAGCCCCCAGGCCAGCAGCGCCACCACGACCCACAGCAGCGCCTGGTCGAAGCCCAGCACGCGCGCAGGCGTGGCCGTGGTCCTGCGGTACTCGGTGCCGCCGATGCGCACGGGCAGCACGTCGGCGGCCTTGCCCGGGAGGCCGCCAAACCAGCCGGCCATGCGCTGCCAGGCGCTGGCGGGGGCGCTCACGACAAACCCTCCAGCGGCTGGCCGGCGTCGTCGGCCAGGGCCTGCAGCGCGGCGCGGAACACCTGCGCGCGGTGTTCATAGTCCTGGAACATGTCAAAACTGGCGCAGGCCGGCGACAGCAGCACGGCGTCGCCAGCGTGGGCGCGCTCGCTGGCCAGCTGCACGGCCTGCGCCAGATCGGACGCACCGAGCAGGGCGACGCCCGCGCCTTCGAGCGCCTGGCGGATGCGCGGCGCATCGCGGCCGATTAGCACCACGGCGCGCGCATAGCGTGCCACGGGCGCGGCCAGCGGCGCAAAGTCCTGGCCCTTGCCGTCGCCGCCCAGGATCACGACCAGCCGGCGGTCCGCGCCCAGGCCGGTGAGCGCCGCGACCGTGGCGCCGACGTTCGTGCCCTTGCTGTCGTCAAAGTATTCGATGCCGTCCAGGATGCCCACAGGCTCGACCCGGTGCGGCTCACCGCGGTATTCGCGCAGGCCGTAGAGCATGGGCGCGAGCGCGCACCCGGCCGCCTGCGCCAGCGCCAGCGCGGCCAGCGCATTGGTGGCGTTGTGGCGCCCGCGGATGCGCAGCGCATCGGCGGGCATCAGGCGCTGGATGTGCAGCGCCTCGGCTTCGGCGCCGCGCGCGCGCTTGCGCGTTTCGTCGGCCTCCAGCGCGCGCACCAGCCAGGGCATGCCGCCCACGGTCTCGATGCCGAAGTCACCGGGGCGCTGGGGCATGTCGCCGCCAAAGGTGACGTGGGCGCGCAGCTGCGGCTTCTGCAATTTCACGCGCTCGGGGGCCGGCAGCATGGCCATCACCAACGCGTCTTCGCGGTTGAGCACCATCAGGGCGCCGGCGCCAAAGATGCGCGCCTTGGCCGCCGCGTAGGCGGCCATGTCGCCATGCCAGTCCAGGTGGTCCTGCGTGAGATTGAGCACCGCGGCTGCCGTGGGCTCGAAGCCGACCGCGCTGTCGAGCTGGAAGCTCGACAGCTCCAGCACCCAGACCTCGGGCAGCGTGCCCGCATCGATGTGCGCGGCCAGGGTGTCGAGCAGCGTCGGGCCGATGTTGCCGGCCGCCGCGACCGTGCGGCCCGCGTGCGCGACGAGCTGCGCCGTCAGCGCGGTGACGGTGGTCTTGCCGTTGGTGCCCGTGATGGCCAGCACCGCGGGCGCATAGCCGTGCGCCGCGCGCAGCGCCTGCAGCGCCATGGAATACAGGTCTAATTCGCCTCCAACGCTTACCCCATCTGCGCAAGCAGCTACCAATACAGGAGCAACCGCATCGGGACTCAGGCCGGGCGAGCGGTACACGGCCGCCAGCGCCTGGCCTTCGACCAGGTGCGCGCCGAACGCGCCGGCCACAAAGCGCACCTGCGGCAGCTCTTGCTGCAGCGTGGCCAGTTGCGGCGGCGCCGCGCGCGAGTCGGCCACGGTCACGCGCGCGCCGCAGCGCACACCCCAGCGCGCCATGGCCAGGCCCGAGGCGCCCAGGCCCAGGATGAGGATGTGCTGGTCCTGCAGGGGTTTGGCGCCCTCGCCGGGCCAGCCGGCGGCCACCGGCGGCAGCACTGGCGCAGTCTCTGCGACCCCAGCGGCCAGCGGCGCGGGAATGTCGGCCGCGGGCTCGGGCGCGGCGGCCTCCGCAAAGATCCGGGCCACGAACGCGGCGGCGTCCTGCGCCGCGGACAGCGCGGGCGCGGAGCCGGGCGCCAGGGGGTCCGTGCCCACCATGGCGGGCGTGGTCTCGTGCATGGCAGCGCCCGCACCGGCCTCGGGCGACGGCCCGGCCCCCGGCAGGTCCGCCACGGACACGGCCGCCTCCGGCGCCGCGTCTGCGCCGCCGGGGGAGAGATCGTCGAGGTCCGTGTTCATCGCAGTTTCAGGGTCGACAGGCCCACCAGGCACAGCAGCATGGTGATGATCCAGAAGCGCACCACCACCTGCGTCTCCTTCCAGCCGCTCTTTTCAAAATGGTGGTGCAGCGGCGCCATGCGCAACAGGCGCCGGCCTTCGCCGAAGCGGCGCTTGGTGAACTTGAACCACGTGACCTGCAGCATCACCGAGAGGGCCTCGACCACGAAGATGCCGCCCATGATGGCGAGCACGATTTCCTGGCGCACGATCACGGCAATAGTGCCCAGCGCCGCACCCAGCGCGAGCGCGCCCACGTCGCCCATGAAGACCTGCGCCGGGTGGGTGTTGAACCACAGGAAGGCCAGTCCCGCGCCGGCCATGGCCGAGCAGAAGACCAGCAGTTCGCCCGAACCCGGAATGTGCGGGAACAGCAGGTATTTGGAATAGACCGCGCTGCCCGTCACATAGGCGAACACACCCAGCGCCGAGCCGACCATGACGACCGGCATGATGGCCAGGCCGTCGAGACCATCGGTCAGGTTGACGGCGTTGCTGGAGCCGACGATGACCAAATAGGTCAGCAGCACGAAGCCCAGCACCCCGAGCGGGTAGCTGATCTCCTTGAAGAACGGCAGCAGCAGGCCGGCCTTGGGCGGCAGGTCGAGCGCGAAGCCCGATCGCACCCAGGTCACGAACAGCTCGAACACGCGCGCGTTGGAGTTCTCGGAAATGCTGAACACGAGGTAGAGCGCAGCCAGCATGCCGATGGCGGATTGCCACAGGTACTTCTCACGCGAGCGCATGCCGTTGGGGTCTTTGTAGACCACCTTGCGCCAGTCGTCGGCCCAGCCGATGGCGCCAAAGCCGATCATGACGGCCAGCACGATCCAGACAAAGCGGTTGGAGAGGTCGGCCCACAGCAGGGTCGAGACCGTGATCGCCAGCAGGATCAGCACGCCGCCCATGGTGGGCGTGCCGCTCTTGACGTGGTGCGTCTCCATGCCGTTGGTGCGGATGGGCTGGCCGATTTTCAGTTCGGTCAGGTGCCGGATCACACGCGGCCCGGCGAACAGGCCGATCAGCAGCGCCGTCATGGCCGCCATCAGGGCACGCAGGGTCAGGTACTGGAAGACGCGGAAAAAGCCGAACTCGGGCGACAGGCCTTGCAGCCATTGGGCGAGCCATATCAGCATGCGGCACCTGTGACAAACGCCGAAAAGGGGTCAGCGCGTTTCGCCATGGGGGGCCTCCTGCGCGGCGTTGTCTGTGGGGGTGGCGGGCTCGATCGCCGCCAGCACCTGCTCCATCTTCATGAACCTTGATCCCTTCACCAGTACGCTGCCCACCGTGGGCAGCGCTTCGCGCACGGCTGTCTGCAGCCGTGCCATGTTGTCAAAATGCCGCCCGCCGCCAAAGGCGGCGGCGGCGTGCGCAGCCTGCACGCCCAGCGTGAACAGCTGCTCGATGCCGCGCGCCTGTGCGTGCGCGCCGGCCTCGGCGTGGAACTGCGGCCCCTGGTCGCCGACCTCGCCCATGTCGCCCATCACCAGCAGGCGCGGCGCCGGCAGCTCGGCCAGCACGTCGATGGCGGCGCGCATGGAGTCGGGGTTGGCGTTGTAGCTGTCGTCCACCACGGTGAGGGCGCGCGCTCCGCGGTCCACGCTGAACGCGCGCGAGCGCCCCTGGACGGGCGTGAATGCCGCCAGGCCCTGGGCGATGGCGGACAGCGGCACGCCGGCCGCCAGCGCGCAGGCCGTGGCCGCCAGCGCGTTGGTCACGTTGTGGCGGCCGGCAATGTGCAGCGCACACTGCAGCGGGCCCTGGGGCGTGGCGATCTGCACCTGCCACGCGCCGTGCGCCCACTGGGCGTGCGTGCAGCGCACATCGGCGTCGCTGGCATCGCCAAAGGTGAGGCAGCGGCGTGCGCCGGCCAGGCGGCGCCACAGCGCGGTATAGGCATCGCCGGCCGGGAACACGGCCACGCCATGGGCGGGCAGCGCTGCCAGCACCGAGCCGTTCTCCTCGGCCACCGCCTGCACGGTGTGCATGAATTCGAGGTGCTCGCGCTGCGCGTTGTTGACCAGCGCCACGGTGGGCCGCACCAGATCGGCCAAATAGGCGATTTCGCCCGGGTGGTTCATGCCCAGCTCGACCACGCCCAAGCGATGCTGCGCACCCAGCCGCAGCAGGGTCTGCGGCACGCCGATGGCGTTGTTGAAGTTGCCGCGCGTGGCAAACGCCGCCTCGCCCGCCTGCGCGGCCAGGGTGCATGCCACCATCTGCGTCACCGTGGTCTTGCCGTTGCTGCCCGCGACGGCCACCAGCGGCAGCGCAAACTGCGCGCGCCAGCCGGCGGCCAGCGCGCCGAGCGCCTGCAGGGTGTCGGGCACTTCGATGCCGGGCAGGCCCGCTGCGTCCAGGCCGCCGTGCGCGATGGCGGCCGTGGCCCCCATGGCGCGCGCCTGTGGCAAGAAGGCGTTGGCGTCAAAGCGCTCGCCGCGCAGGGCCACGAACAGGTCGCCCGGCTGCAGCGTGCGGCTGTCGGTGTGCACGCGCTGCAGCGTCTGCGCCCCATCGCCCACCAGGCGTGCTTGCGGCACGCGCTGGCGCACCCATTCAAAAGCCTGCTGCAGGTTCATCATTCCCCTAGTGGCTGTAGCTTTGCGGGCCTGCAGCGCGGCACGCGCCTGGCCCATGTCGGAAAAAGGCCGGCGCACGCCCGCCGTCTCCTGGGTGTCTTCGTGGCCCTTGCCGGCGATCAGCACCACGTCGCGGGCATCGGCCTCGGCCAGGGCCAGCGCAATGGCGGCGGCGCGGTCGGGCTCGGCGCGCACGGTTTCGCCGGCGATCGTGCCCTGCAGCACCTGGTGGATGATGTGCGCCGGGTCTTCGCTGCGCGGGTTGTCGCTCGTGACCACCACCCAGTCGGCCTGGCGCTGCGCGGCCGCACCCATCAGCGGGCGCTTGGTCGCATCGCGGTCGCCGCCGCAACCGAACACGCACCACAGCTGGCCGCCGCGCTCGGCCGCCAGGGGGCGCAGCGCGCGCAGCGCCTGATCGAGCGCGTCGGGCGTGTGGGCGTAGTCCACCGCGACCAGGGGCTGGCCTGCGGCGACGATGCGCTCCATGCGCCCGGGCACCGGCTGCAGCGCCGCGCAGGCCTGCACGGCGCGCGCCAGCGGCACGCCCAGCGCGCGCATCGCGGCCAGCACGCCCAGCAGGTTGGAGACGTTGTATTCGCCGATCACCGCGGTGTGGAGCACCTGGCGCTCCGCGCCTTCGACGACGGTGAAGCGCAGGCCGGCGTCGCCAAAGCGGATGCCCTCGGCATGCAGGCGCGCGCCGGGGCGCAGCGAGACGCTCCACAGGTCAAGCCCGCGCCCCGCCAGCGTCGCATGCAGCGCGGCGCCGTGCGCGTCGTCGGTGTTGACCACCACCGCCTGCAGGCCGGGCCAGTCGAACAGCGCCGCCTTGGCCTGCCAGTAGGATGCCATGCTGCCGTGGTAGTCGAGGTGGTCCTGCGTGAAATTGGTGAAAACGGCGACGCGGATGTGCGTGCCCGCGAGCCGGTGCTCGGCCAGCCCGATGGAGGAGGCCTCGATGGCGCAGGTGCGCGCGCCGGCGTCGGCAAACCCGCGGAAGGCGCGCTGCAAGCGCACCGGGTCGGGCGTGGTCATGCCCGTGGTTTCGAGCTGCGGCGCGGCGCCCGCCACCACAGCCATGCCCAAAGTGCCCACCAGCGCACACGGGGCAAGCGCTGGCAGCTCGCTTTTCGATAGCGCTCCGGCCAGCCACCAGGCGCTGCTGGTCTTGCCGTTGGTGCCGGTGAAGGCCACCACGGCGAGCGCCTGCGAGGGCCTGCCGAACCACTGCGCCGCGATCTCGCCAGTGGCGGCCTTCAGCCCCAGCAGCGCCGCCATGTGTTCGCCGCGCAAGCCAAAGGGCTCGGCACCGGCCTGCTCGACCAGGCAGGCCGCGGCGCCGCGCGCCAGGGCATCGGCCACGTGGGCGCGGCCATCGGTCGCGGCGCCGGGCCAGGCGATGAAGCCATCGCCGGGGGCGACCTGGCGGCTGTCGGTCTGCAGCGTGCCCGTGACGCGCGCGCGCAGCCACTCAACGGCCTGGGTGGCGTTGTCGAGCCGGTGCATCACAGCGTCTCCTCGACCACGTCGGCGACGATCTGCGGCTTGACTTCCATGTCGGGCTGCACGCCCATCATGCGCAATGTCTGCTGCACCACTTCGCTGAACACCGGGGCGGCCACGGTGCCGCCGTAGTAGGTGCCGTTGTTGGGTTCGTCGACCATCACGGCGACGATGATGCGCGGCTTGTCGATGGGGGCCATGCCGGTGAACCAGGCGCGGTACTTGCCCGACGCATAGGTCTTGCCGACCTGCTTGCGCGCCGTGCCCGATTTGCCGCCCACCGAATACCCCTGGGTCTGTGCGCGCTGGCCGGTGCCGCCCGGGCCGGCTGCCATGTGCAGCATCTTGCGCACTTCGGCCGCGGTGCGCGCAGAAAACACCGGCACGCCGGCGGCCGGCTGGTCGCTTTTGAGCATGGTGGCTGGAATGATCTGGCCGTCGTGCGCAAACACCGTGTACGAACGCGCCATCTGAAACATGCTGGCCGAGAGGCCATAGCCGTACGACATCGTGGCCTGCTCGATCGGGCGCCAGGTCTTGTAGGGCCGTAGCTTGCCGCTCACGGCGCCCGGGAAGGCGATCTGCGGCTTCTGCCCAAAGCCGGCGGCCGAGAACGTCTCCCACATCTCGCGCGCCGGCATCTGCATGGCCAGCTTGGTCGTGCCGACGTTGCTCGAGGTCTGGATCACGCCTTCCACCGTCAGCACGCCATGGTTGCGCGTGTCGGAGATGGTGGAGCCGGTGATGGTGATGCGCCCCGGGCTGGTGTCGACGATGGTGCCGGGGCGCACGCGCCCGCTCTCGAGCGCCAGGCCAATGGTGAACGGCTTGATGGTCGATCCCGGCTCGAAGGTGTCGGTGAGCGCGCGGTTGCGCAGCTGTTCGCCGGTCAGGTTGCTGCGCTTGTCGGGCACGTAGCTCGGGTAGTTGGCCAGCGCGAGCACCTCGCCCGTGATGGCGTCGAGCACGACCACGGTGCCGGCCTTGGCCTTGTGCGCAATCACCTGGTCGCGCAGCTTCTGGTAGGCAAAGAACTGCACCTTGCTGTCGATCGACAGCTGCATGTCGCGCCCGTCCATGGGCGGCACCGTTTCGCCCACGCCTTCGACGACACGGCCCAGGCGGTCCTTGATGACGCGGCGCGAGCCGGCCTTGCCCGCCAGCTGGTCGTTGAAGGCCAGCTCCATGCCTTCCTGGCCCTTGTCTTCGACGTTGGTGAAACCGACCACGTGCGCCGCCGATTCGCCTTCGGGGTACTGGCGCTTGTATTCCTTGCGCTGGTAGATGCCCTTGATGCCGAGCGCGGCAATCTGCTGGCCTACGTCCCAGTCGAGCTGGCGCTTGACCCAGACGAAGCTCTTGTCCTCATCGGCCAGCTTGGCGTTCAAAGCGGCCAGTGGCATGTCCATGAGCCTGGCCAACTGCGGAAGCTTGGCGCGCACCTCGGCGTCCTGCAGGTCCACGTCTTCGGGAATGGCCCAGATGCTCGCGGCCGGCACGCTGGACGCCAGGATCAGGCCGTTGCGGTCGAGGATCTTGCCGCGGTTGGCCGGCAGCTCCAGCGTGCGTGCAAAGCGCACCTCGCCCTGGCGCTGGAAGAAGTCGTTGCCCACCACCTGCACGTAGGCGGCACGCGCGCCCAGGCCGGCAAAGCCCAGCGCGATCAGCGCCACGATGAGCTTGCTGCGCCACACGGGCGTCTTGCTCGCCAGCAGCGGGCTGGACGTATAGAGCACGCTGCGGCTCATGGGCGCGCCCCCGGCGCTGGAGCACCCGGCGGCGCTGCGGCGGGCGCGGGATCGGAGACGTACTGCGTGATCGCGGGCGTGGCGGTGCGCATCTGCAGTTGCGCCCGCGCCAGTGCCTCCACGCGCAGCGGCGTGGCCTGCGCGCGCTTTTCGACGCGCAGGCGCTCGTGCTCGGTCTCCAGGCGCCGCGCCTCGCCCACCGCACGGTCGAGCTCGGTGTACAGCAGGCGCGACTCGTACTGCGTGCGCACCAGGTACAGGCTGCTGGCCAACACCGCCAGCAACAGCACGACGTTGAGCCGCATCATGTGCGCCCCTTGCTGCGGCGGCGCGTGCGCGGCGCTGCCGCCAGGAGCGGACCGGACACAAAGCAGCGCGGCACGCCTGGCCTCATGCCGGCACCTCGGTGCGCTCGGCCACGCGCATCACGGCGCTGCGCGCGCGCGGGTTGGCGGCCACTTCCGCAGCGCTCGGCTTGATGCGCGCCAGCGCCCTCAGGCGCATGGCCTTGGGCGGCGCAAACGGCGCGCGCCGGTCGTACACCTCTTTCGAGTGCTCGGCGATGAACTGCTTGACGATGCGGTCTTCGAGCGAATGGAAGCTGATCACCACCAGGCGCCCGCCCGGCTGCAGCACCGAAAGGCTGGCCTCTAACGCCTGCTGCAGCTCTTCGAGCTCGGCGTTGATGAAAATCCGAAAAGCCTGAAAGGTGCGCGTGGCCGGGTTCTGGCCCGCTTCGCGGGTCTTGACCGCGCCAGCCACGAGATCGGCCAGCTCGGCGGTGGTCGCGAGGGGGCCGCGCTCTTGCCGGCGCGCAACAATCGCCTTTGCAATGGGGCCAGCAAACCGTTCTTCACCGTATTCACGTATCACCTCCGCAATCTGCCCCACTTCGGCGCTGGCGAGCCACTGGGCCACGCTTTCGCCGCGCGTGGTGTCCATGCGCATGTCCAGCGGACCGTCGAACCGGAAACTGAATCCGCGCCCCGGGCTGTCGATCTGCGGCGAGCTCACACCCAGGTCGAGCAGCACCCCGGCGGCGCTGGCAGGCGGCAGGTCGGCGAGCTGGCGAAAGCCCTGGTGGCGAATCGAAAAACGCGCATCGGGGATGCGCGCTGCTTCGGCGATGGCCTCGGGGTCCTTGTCAAAGGCCACGAGGCGCCCCTGCGCGCCAAGCCGTGAGAGGATGCGCCGCGAATGGCCGCCCCGCCCAAACGTGGCATCGATCCAGGTTCCTGCGGGCGCTGCATCGGCGCCGCCGAGCAAGGCATCGACCGCTTCATCGAGCAGCACGGTGGTGTGTCGTAGTTCTGCGTTCACGTGCGCCTTCAGAAAGAAAAGTCCTTGAAGACGTCGGGCATCTCGCCTTGCATGGCCTGGGCCTCTTGCGCGTCGTAGGTGCCCTTGTCCCAAAGCTCGAAATGGTTGCCCATGCCCAGCAGCATGGTCTCGCGGCTGATGCCCGCGGCCTGGCGCAGTTCGGGGGACACCAGCACCCGGGCGGTGGCATCCATCTCCACATCCATCGCATTGCCCAGGAAGATGCGCTTCCACCACTGGGCAGACATGGGCAGCTGGGCCACGCGCTCACGGAATTTCTCCCACTCGGGGCGCGGAAAAATCATGAGGCAGCCGTGCGGGTGCTTGGTGATCGTCAGCTGGCCCGCGGCGGTCGCGCTCAAGACGTCACGGTGCCGGGTCGGCACAGACAGCCGCCCCTTGGCATCCAGACTCAGCGATGAAGCCCCTTGGAACACAGACAGACACCCCAGCTTGTTTGTTGATGCGACGGACGCCAGACAGCGCAACAACGGGCGTTTCACCACTTAATTGCACTTTTTTGCACTGTAGCAGGAAAAGCGCCCCACGCGGCAGGGCGCCAACATCTTCTTGCAATGAAATCAACAACTTAGCCAGGAAATGGCAGGCGCCACAAAGGCAAGGAAAGGCAAAATCCTTTACAGGATGGGCAGTTAGCGGCGGCTGTGCAAGTAAGTCCTTAAGCCTGGGGGTCAGCCTGCAGGCCGCCGCGTGTTACTAGCTGTACCCGACGCACACCCTGCCCAACGCGGCAGCGCCCGTCGGCGCTCAAAGGATGTAGCGCGACAGGTCCTCGTCCTGGCTCAACGCCCGCAGCCGCTCGTCGACGTAGGCGCTGTCCACGCGCAGCGTCTGGCCGGCGCGGTGGGCCGCGTCGAAGCTGACCTCGTCGAGCAGGCGCTCCATCACGGTGGAGAGGCGGCGCGCGCCGATGTTCTCCGTGCGCTCGTTGACCTCGAAGGCGATCTGCGCCAGGCGCGTGATGCCCTCGGGCAGGAATTCCAGCGCCACGCCCTCGGTGGCCAGCAGCGCCTGGTACTGCTTGACGAGCGAGGCGTGCGTCTGCGTGAGGATGGCCTCGAAGTCCTGCACCGACAGCGACTCGAGCTCGACGCGGATCGGGAAACGCCCCTGCAGCTCGGGAATCAGGTCGCTGGGCTTGGCCAGGTGGAACGCCCCCGAAGCGATGAACAGGATGTGGTCGGTGCGCACCATGCCGTACTTGGTCGACACGGCTGTGCCCTCGACCAGCGGCAGCAGGTCGCGCTGCACCCCCTGGCGCGACACGTCCGCGCCGCTGCTCTCCTGGCGGGTGGCCACCTTGTCGATCTCGTCGATGAAGACGATGCCGTTCTGTTCGGCGCTGGCGATGGCGCGGACCTTGATTTCTTCCTCGTTGACCAGCTTGCCGGCCTCTTCATCGATGAGCAGTTTGCGCGCCTCTGCGATCTTGAGCTTGCGTGTGCGGCGCTTCTCCTGCCCCATCTGGCTGAAGACGCCGCGCAACTGCTCGGCCATCTCCTCCATGCCTTGCGGGCCCATGATCTCGAGCTGCGGCCGGGCGTCGGCCACGTCGATCTCGACCTCCTTGTCGTCGAGCTGGCCTTCGCACAGTTTCTTGCGGAACACCTGGCGTGCCGCGCTCTCGGCCGGGGGCTCGGCGTCGGCCGTGCGCGCGGCCGGAAGCAGCGCATCGAGGATGCGCTCCTCGGCCGCGTCTTCGGCGCGCGCGCGCACGCGCTGCACCTGGGCCTGGCGCTCCTGCTTGACGGCGATCTCGGCCAGGTCGCGGACGATGGCGTCCACATCCTTGCCCACGTAGCCCACTTCGGTGAACTTGGTGGCCTCGACCTTGATGAACGGGGCCTGCGCCAGGCGCGCCAGGCGCCGCGCGATCTCGGTTTTGCCCACCCCCGTGGGGCCGATCATGAGGATGTTCTTGGGCGTGATTTCCTGGCGCAGCCCCTCGGGCACCTGCTGGCGGCGCCAGCGGTTGCGCAGCGCAATGGCCACGGCGCGCTTGGCGCTGGCCTG
>NZ_MWOM01000008.1:38514-42236 GCF_012931925.1 Acidovorax sp. SRB_24 | reverse complement strand
TTCATGTTGGTGTAGATGCACAGCTGGCCGGCGATCTCGAGCGATTTCTTCACCACCTCCTGCGCGGACAGGTCGGTGTTCTCGATCAAGGCCTTCGCGGCCGACTGCGCATAGACGCCGCCCGATCCGATGGCGACGATGCCCTGCTCGGGCTCGAGCACATCGCCATTGCCGGTGATGATGAGCGAGGCGTCCAGGTCGGCCACGGCAAGCATGGCCTCGAGGCGGCGCAGCACGCGGTCGGTGCGCCAGTCCTTGGTCAGCTCGATGGCGGCGCGCACCAGATGGCCCTGGTGCTTTTCGAGCTTGGCCTCGAAGCGCTCGAACAGCGTGAAGGCATCGGCCGTGGCACCGGCAAAGCCGGCCAGCACCTTGCCGTGGTGGAGCTTGCGCACCTTGCGCGCCGTGCCCTTGACCACCACGTTGCCCAGGGTGACCTGGCCGTCACCGCCAATGGCCACCTGCACGCCCTCGGGCGTCTGGCGGCGCACGCTGAGGATGGTGGTGCCGTAGAAAATGCGGGAATCGCTGTGTTGTTCCATAGCGGGCACACATGGGGGCGGGCCGCCCGCTTTCAAGCGGGGCGCCGCAGCGGGGCTCTCAGTTCTTGCGCGGAACGATGCGCGCGTGTTCGCTCACACCGATCACGTTGAACAGCACCGCCACGAGCCGGTGCAGGTTGCGAAATTGCACCACGCGGCCCTGGGCCTGCTGCTGCGCCGCCCAGTTGAGCACCGAACCCGCGGCGGAAAAATCGATGCGGATTAGGCACTCGCAGGGCACGACCAGCGGCTCGCCCGGGCGATCCTGGGCATCGAGCGCAGCGAGCGCAGCACTGGCATCGCCTTCGATGTGCCCCCTGAGTCCGGGCACGCCGTCCGGTGCGGCCGCCAGGGGCCCGTCCGCGCCTTCGCCGGGGTGCGGGGCCAGCAGGTCGTGCGCCGGATCGTCCAGCGCCACATCCGCGCCGCCGCCGTCAGGGGCAGCGCTGCAGGCGCAGCGCGGTGCGGACCAGGAAGGCGGCGAGACCTCGTAGGTCACGCAGTAATCGAGCGCCACGAGCTCGAACTCGTCGGGCCGTCCCATGCAGCGCAGTGCTGCCATGCGCAGCCGCCACCACTCGGGGTTGGCCCTGCGGTCGCCCGACTGGGTGTGGGCCTGCAGCAGGGCCTCGAGCGCGGGCGCGCCCGTCAAGGCAATGTGGACGTCCTGCTCGGCCCAGCGCAAAAACTCGTTGGCCAGCGCAGGCAGTGCAGCTTCGTCGATGTCGACCAGGCGCGACCAGTCCAGGCACCAGGGCGACGCGGCGCGCAGCAACGCGGCCTGCAGCGCGGCCACCGACTGCAGCGTCAGCACGGACGGCGCGTTCCAGCTGACATCGCGCCGCGCCGCAACGGCCCCCGGCGGTGCCGCTCCCAGGCCCAGTTGCTCGGGAATGGAAAACCACAAGGGCGCGGAGCGGTCGAAGCGCGCCGCGAAATCCAGCGCGAGGCTGTCGAAACTGTCTTGCTGACCGGTGGCGCGGTAGAGGTCGAACAGCGCCATCCAGATCTCGAACTGCTGTGCTGCGTCGTCGCCGGCATGCTGTGCCAGCACCTCCCTCAAGCCGGCTTCGGCACCGGCGTGGTCGCCGTTGGCGAACCGGATGGCCGCTTCTTCGAGATCGGGTTCGTGCACGAATACCTCCAGTTCGAGGGACGGCGAGGCCTGCGCGCCCGGCGTCCCGTCCGCAGGCTGCGGCGCGGACACGGCGCCAAACCCGCTGAGGCACATGCTGTCGTCGGCAAACAGCGGGGCGGCGGCGGCCTGGGGTTCGAGGTGCAGTGGCATGGACGCCGGCGCGGTGGGGGCGAAGGCCGCCCCCTCCCCTGCCGCTGCGCAGTCGGCGCCCGGCGCTGTCAGGCCGGCGGACGGGGTGTCGGGCGGGGAAGGGGCACGGCCCACCGGCTTGCCTTTCCACCACTGCATCGACATCTGCGCCTCGATCTCATCGATTTTCTGGATGGTCACGGCCCGTTCGCCGGGCGAGGTCAGGCTGCTCTGGAACAACGAGGGGCGTGCTGCGGAATCCTCGATGCGCTGGCCCGCCAACGCGTCGCGCTGGCGCAGCTTGCGCAACTGATCGAACTCGCGGCGGCGCACAAAGTCGTTGCGCCGCTTGCGTTCGATCATCTCCTTGAGCATTTGCTTGCTGTACTGGCTTTCGCGGTCGGCGTCGATGGAGTCGAGATCGCCCCAGTTGACCGTCGGGTTGCGCACAAACCGCACCACCTTGGACAGCAGTCCACCGGGGGAAGCTTCTTCCTTGCCCATGCAGCGTCAAGACGTCGGGTGCGCAAGCATGCCAGGCGCCGTCAGTCACCAAACATTTTTTGCTTGAGCTCGCGGCGCTGCTGCGCTTCCAGCGACAGCGTCGCCGTGGGGCGGGCCAGCAGGCGGCCCACGCCGATGGGCTCGCCGGTCTCGTCGCAGTAGCCATAGTCGCCGGAATCGATGCGGGCAATGGACTGTTCGATCTTCTTGAGCAGCTTGCGCTCGCGGTCGCGCGTGCGCAGCTCCAGCGCGTGCTCTTCCTCGATCGTGGCGCGGTCGGCCGGGTCGGGAACGACCACGGTGTCCTCGCGCAGGTTCTCGGTGGTCTGGCCGGCGCTTTGGTGGATGTCCTGCTTGAGCAGCACCAGCTTGTGCCGGAAGAACGCCAGCTGCTGCTCGTTCATGTATTCGCTGTCGGGCATGGCCAGAACTTCGGCGTCGCTCAGCTCATCAACCGGCTTGGTTTTCCAGTTGTTGGCCAGTTTGGCGTCTTTCTTGGGGCTGCCCATGGGGGGCGACACTTGCATGGTGGAGGGCATGGTGTTGGTATAGCTTGCTTTGGCCGCAGTGGAGGCCACCGACTGCGCCATGGATGGTACGGTCAATTGCGCCAGACGTGAAGAAGGCCGGGTGCTGCGCACGGGCGCCGCTGCGGCGCTGGGCGCGGCCACAGCCTTGGCGTGCGGCTGGGCGGTCGCCGTTTTGGCGGGCGCCGCGGGGGCGGCACGTGCAGCAGACTTCGCTGGCACCTTGGCGACGGGCGTTTTTGCCCCAGTCGTCGACACCTTGGCAGTGGCCTTGGATTTGCTGGTTTCAGCTTTCAATTCCTGTCTCCTCACAGTACGGGCGGGCCCGCAGACACAGGGCGTGCTGGCGGGCGGGTGGGTGGTAAGCCCCTCTATTTACCGGGGCGCGATTGTATCGGCCCGGGCTGACAGCAGCCCCTGCGTTGCGCAATACCCACAAAGGGGCGGCTCGCCCGGGCACGCACGTCACACCAGGCACTGCTGCAGACCCTGCACCAGAATGTCCTGGGGCAGGTCGATGCCGATAAACACCATCTTGCTGCTGCGCTCCTCGCCTTCGGCCCATGCGGGCCCCAGGTCGCTGCCCATGAGCTGGTGCACGCCCTGGAAGATCACCTTGCGGTCGGTGCCGAGCATGTTCAGCACGCCCTTGTAGCGCAGCATGCGCGGGCCGTAGATGTTGACGATGGCGCCGAGGAAGTCTTCGAGCTTGGCCGGATCGAACGGGCGCTCGGCGCGGTAGACGAAGCTCTTGACGTCGTCATCGTGGTGGTGATGGTGGCCATGCCCGTGGCCTTCCTGGTGCGACGGATGGCTGCAATGCGCACCATGCACGTGGTCATGGTCATGGTCATGGTCATGGTCATGGTCATGGTCATGGTC
>NZ_MWOM01000008.1:17401-38464 GCF_012931925.1 Acidovorax sp. SRB_24 | reverse complement strand
TCATGGTCGTCGTGGTCATGGCCGTGCGCCGCCGCGTCCTCCTTGAGGAAATCGGGGTCGATGTCGAGCTTGGCGTTCAGGTTGAAGCCGCGCAGGTCCAGTACCTCGGCCAGCGGCACCTCGCCGAAATGCACGGCCTTGATGGGCGCGCGCGGGTTCATGTGCTTCAGGCGGTGGACCAGCGCGTCGGTCTCGCCGGCGCCCACCAGGTCGGTCTTGGACAGGAAGATCTGGTCGGCAAAGCCCACTTGGCGGCGCGCCTCCTGGCGGTCGTTGAGCTGCCGGGGCGCATGCACGGCGTCGACCAGCGTGATGATGGAGTCGAGCAAATAGGACTCGGCGATCTCCTCGTCCATGAAGAAGGTCTGCGCCACGGGGCCGGGGTCGGCCAGGCCCGTGGTCTCGATGACCACGCGGTCGAAATCGAGCAGGCCCTTGCGGCGCTTCGCCGCGAGCAGCTGCAGCGTCTCGCGCAGGTCCTCGCGGATCGTGCAGCAGATGCAGCCGTTGCTCATCTGCACGATCTGCTCTTTCGATTCGGTGACCAGGATGTCATTGTCGATGTTTTCCTCGCCAAACTCGTTCTCGATCACGGCGATCTTCTGGCCATGCGCTTCGCTGAGCAGGCGCTTGAGCAGCGTGGTCTTGCCCGAGCCCAGGAAGCCGGTGAGGATGGTGGTGGGGATGAGGGACATGGAGAAGCCTTGGAATGCGAAGTGCCGCAGGCACGGTCTGAGGGTGCGGGGAGCCCGACAAGCGAGGGAGTTTAGCGGCGAACCCATGCACCGTCAGAAGCGTGCGGGGCAACCCTGCCCGTTCATCACAGGGCCCAAGCCAATGAAACCAAATGCATATTTGTGCAATATGTTGCTACTGCCCTTGACGGACTGGCAGCCGCGATCGTTCAGCCCATACACCGGAGACTTGGCATGCGCTTGAGTGACATCAGAATTTCTGTGCGTTTGGTTCTTGGTTTTGGCCTGATGGCTGTGCTGCTCGTGCAGCTGGGCGGCTCTGCGCTCTTGCGGGTCGGAAGCATGAGCGATGCCTTTGGCCTGGTGGCGCACGACCGCTACCCCAAAGTCATGGAACTCCAAGCGGTCAAGGAAAACCTCGCGGCCGTCGAAGACGCGCTGAGCCATCTGCTGCTGATCGACAACCCGGCCGATCTCCAGAAGCAGCACGCCCTGATTGGCGCCAAGCGCCAGGAAAGCAGCCAGATACTGGACCGGCTGCAGCCGCAAATCCGGTCGGCGCAAGGGAAGGCGGCCTTCGACAGGATCCTCCAGGCCCGCAACGTGTACAGCCAAGCGCAAAACCGCTTCATCGACCTGGTGGCGGCAGGCAACAGGGACGAAGCGCGCACGGTGCGGCTCCATGGCATGCCGGCCTTGCGCACGGCCTATGCCGATGCGCTCGATGGGTCGGTGAAATACCAGCAGACGCTGATGGACGCCTCGATCCAGGAAGCCGCTGACGCAGTCAGCAGCCTGCGCATCACCATCTGGGCCACCCTGGGGTTTGCGCTGGTCGCTGCCGTGCTGATGGCGCAGTGGATCGTCCGCTCCATCACCGAGCCGCTGCGCGAGGCCGTGGACCTGTCCCGGGCCGTTGCGGCGGGCGACCTGAGTCGTTCCATCCACGCCTCGGGCAACAACGAAACCGCGCAGCTGCTGCACGCGCTCAAGGACATGCAGGCCGGTTTGGTGCGGGTCGTCGGCAGTGTGCGCGAGGGCTCGGAGAGCGTGGCTGCGGCCAGCGCGCAGATCGCCCAGGGCAACCGCGACCTGTCGGCCCGCACCGAGCAGCAGGCCAGCGCCCTGGAGCAAACGGCAGCGTCCATGGAGGAACTCAACTCCACCGTGCGGCAAAACGCCGACAACGCGCGCCAGGCCAACCAATTGGCCATGAATGCATCGACCGTGGCCACGCAAGGCGGTGAGGCGGTGGCCGACGTGGTGCGCACCATGAAGGACATCAACGACAGCTCGAACCGCATCTCTGACATCATTGGCGTCATCGACGGCATTGCCTTCCAGACCAACATCCTCGCGCTCAACGCCGCCGTCGAGGCGGCGCGCGCCGGCGAGCAGGGGCGTGGCTTTGCCGTCGTGGCCGCCGAGGTGCGCAGCCTGGCCGGGCGCTCGGCAGAGGCGGCCCGCGAGATCAAGGGCCTGATCGGCACCAGCGTGGACCGCGTGGAACTGGGCACGGCCCAGGTCGACCGGGCCGGCCAGACCATGGCCGAGGTGGTCACCGCCATCCGGCGCGTGACCGACATCGTGGGCGAGATCAGCGCCGCCAGCTCTGAGCAAAGCGAGGGCGTGCAGCAGGTCAGCGAAGCCGTCACGCAGATGGACCAGGTGACCCAGCAGAATGCCGCCCTGGTCGAAGAGATGGCGGCGGCCGCCGCCAGCCTCAACCTCCAGGCGCGCGACCTGGTGGACACGGTGTCGACCTTCAAGCTTGCCGCGCACGCCGGCGCGCCGGCCCCCCGCAGCACGGCGCGCACCGCGCCCTTGCCCACGCCAGCGCCAGCGCCGCGCGCGGCGCTGACGAACCCCGGCACGAGCGTGCCGCGCAGCGCCGACACCCACCGGCCCTCCGGCGCGGCCCAGCCGCGCGCCGCCATGCCCGCACCCCGGCCCGCGGCCGCCCGCGCCGTGGTGGCCGCAGGCGCCGACGACTGGGAGAATTTTTAAGACGGATCGGCCGGCTTGACCCGGCCGGCGCGCGGGTGGGCGGCGTCGTACACCTGCGCCAGGTGCTGGAAATCGAGCCGCGTATAGACCTGCGTGGTGGTGATGCTGGCGTGGCCCAGCAGCTCCTGCACCGCGCGCAGGTCGCCGCTCGATTGCAGCAGGTGGCTGGCGAACGAGTGGCGCAGCATGTGCGGGTGCACCGGCGTGGTCAGGCCCGCCTGCTGGCTGCGCTGGCGCAGGCGCAGCCAGATCGACTGCGCGGTCAGGCGCGCACCGCGCCGGCCCACGAACAGCGCTGCATCGAGCGTGCCCGGCGCGAAAGGCGTGGCGCGCAGCGCCAGCCAGGCCTGCAGCGCCTGCAGCGCCGCCGCGCCCACGGGCAGGCTGCGGCGCTTGCTGCCCTTGCCCAGCACATGGGCTTCGCCCGCCTGCAGGTCGATCCAGCCCCGGCCCAGGCGCTGGGTGTCGGGGCCGGGCACGGCATCCAGCCCGGCGAGTTCTCCCACGCGCAGGCCACAGCCATAGAGCAGCTCGACCAGGGCGGCGTCGCGCGCCTCCAGCCACGGATCGGCCTGCGGCTGCGCAAACTCGGCCAGGCGCACGGCATCGTCCACCGCGAGCGCCTTGGGCAGCGGCTGGGGCGCGCGCGGCGCGCGCACGCCCTGTACCGGGTTGCTTGCCACCAGGCCCTGGTGACCGGCCCAGCCGAAGAAGCCGCGCCAGCCCGAGAGGATGAGCGCAATGCCGCGCCCGCTGCGCCCGCTGCTGTGCATCTGCGCGACGAAGCGGCGGATGTGCGCGTTTTGCAGTTGCAGCAGCGGCACGCCCGCCTGCGCGGCGGCCTGCGCGAGCTTGTCCAGGTCCAGTGCATAGAGCGTGAGCGTGCGCGCGGCCAGGCGCTTTTCGACGCGCGCATGTTCCAGGTAGCGCAGCACCGCGGGATCGGGGGCCGCGGTGCGGTCCGGGGGCAGCGCGGCAGCCATGGACGGTGGCTCGGCGTGGGCGGCCCGGCGTGCTTTCAGCGCAGGCGTGCCAGGGCCGCGCTGGCCAGCTCGGCCATGCGCGAGAGGAAGTCGGTGCCCATGGTGGCGTCAAAGCGCTGCGGGTCGTGCGACGCCAGCACCAGCAGGCCAAAGGCCGGCGTCGCGCTGTTGGCCGGGCCCTTGCGCAGCGGCAGCAGGGCCAGCGACTGCGCGCCGCTGCCGTCGGCATGCGCGAGTCCGCCGCCCGGCAGCCACCCTGCCGGCTCGAAGCCCAGGTTGGGGCCACAGAACGGCATGGTCAGCGAAGTGGCAAAGGCGCGCACATCGCCGCCCACGCCCTGGGCGAATGCGGCATGGGCATAGGGGGCGGCGACGTCCCAGACGCGGATCGCCGCCTGCGGCACATCGAACTGCTGGAGCATGCCCTGCACCACCGCGTCGGGCAGGTCGGCGGGCGCGGTCACGCGCTGCAGCGCGCAGCTCCACTCGTGGACCTTCTGGGCGATGGCGGCGTTCTCGTTGCTGTTGCGCACCATCTCCATGACCCGCTGCTCGAGCACCTTGATCTTCTCGCGCAGCATCTCGGCCTGGCGCTCCTGGAGGCTCACGGCGCGGTGGCTGTGCGGGCTGGTGAACTGCACGCTGGCCAGCACCTCGGCGTGGCGCTCAAAAAATCCCGGCGTGTGGGCCAGGAACTCGACGATGTCTTCTTCAGTGATCGGGGGGAGCTGGGAACTGTTCATGGTGTGTCGGGAATATCGATCTGGCCTTCAAAAACCGTGGTGGCCGGGCCGGTCATGTAGACCGGGTCGGAGTCGGAGCCCGCCCAGGCGATGGTCAGGCGCCCGCCGCGCGTGTCGACCTGCACGCACGCATCGAGCAGCCCCAGGCGCATGCCCGCCGCCACCGCCGCGCAGGCGCCGGTGCCGCAGGCCAGCGTCTCGCCCACGCCGCGCTCGTAGACGCGCAGGCGCACATGGCCGCGGTCGACGATCTGCAGGTAGCCCGCGTTCACGCGCTGCGCAAAGCGCGCGTGGCTTTCGATCAGCGGGCCGGTCTGCAGCACGGGGGCGCTGTCCACGTCCGCCACCAGCTGCACCGCATGCGGGTTGCCCATGGACACGGCCACTATTAAAACAGGAGCTGACTGCGCTTGTCCAGCAAGGGCCAGAGGCCATTTTTGCGCCAAACCTTGCGCCACAGGCTGCAGCCCGTGGGTGTCGAAGGGCAGCTGTGCCGGGTCGAACCGGGGTTGGCCCATGTCCACCGTCACGCGGCCGTCGGGCGTGAGCTGCGGCGCGATCACGCCGGCGAGCGTCTGCACACGGATGGTGTCCTTGGCGGTCAGCCCCTTGTCGCGCACGAAGCGCGCAAAGCAGCGCGCGCCATTGCCGCACTGCTCGACCTCGCCGCCGTCGGCGTTGTGGATCGCGTATTCGAAGTCGATGCCCGCGACGGGCGAGGGCCGCACGCTGAGGATCTGGTCGGCGCCCACGCCAAAGTGGCGGTCGGCCAGAAAGCGGTACTGGGCGGGCGCCAGGCCCAGGCGGCCCTGCGTCTCGTCGAGCACGACGAAGTCGTTGCCCGCGCCCTGCATCTTGGTGAAGCGGATTTGCATGGATCCGATTATCGTTCGTGGGTTGGCAGTTCTGCGGCGGCCCGGGCTGGTCCCACCGCCTCGCCATCGCCCCCTTTCTAGGATGTCCATGACCGATCTCTCTGCCTTTCCCATCACCCGCCAATGGCCCGCGCAGCACCCCGAGCGCCTTCAGCTGTATTCGCTGCCCACGCCCAACGGCGTGAAGGTGTCGATTGCGCTCGAAGAAATGGGCCTGCCCTACGAGCCCCACCTGGTGAGTTTCGAGACCCACGACCAGATGTCGCCGGCTTTCCTGTCGCTCAACCCGAACAACAAGATCCCCGCCATCCTCGACCCGAACGGCCCGGGTGGCCGGCCGCTGGCGCTGTTCGAGTCGGGTGCCATCCTGCTCTACCTGGCCGACAAGACCGGCCAGCTGATCGCGCAGGACGCGGCCGCGCGCTACGAAACCATCCAGTGGCTGATGTGGCAGATGGGCGGCGTGGGGCCGATGTTTGGCCAGCTCGGCTTCTTCCACAGGTTTGCCGGCAAGGACTACGAGGACAAGCGTCCGCGGGACCGCTACGTGGCCGAATCCAAGCGCCTGCTGGGCGTGCTGAACCGGCGCCTCGCGGGCCGCGCCTGGGTCATGGGCGACGCCTACAGCATCGCCGACATCGCCATCTTCCCGTGGGTGCGCAACCTGGTCGGCTTTTACGAAGCGGGCGACCTGGTGGGCATCGCCGAATATCCCGAGGTTCATCGCGTGCTCGCCGCCTTCGTCGCGCGACCGGCCGTGGCCCGGGGCCTGGCGATTCCGCAGCGCGGCTGATCGCGCGCGGCGCACGGGCCGCCACTGCGCCCGGTTTTCACCCCCTCTGCACGCACGTGCCGGGGATTTCATGGTTTTTCACTGCCAGGACTTTGCTTTATGACACTCGCGACCCTCTTCCACCACCCTCGCGCAGGCGTGGTGCTGCTGCGCACCACCCTGGCCCTGCTGATGCTGCTGCACGGCTGGGCCAAGGTCCGGGGCGGCATCGGCGGCATCGAGACCATGGTGGCGAAAGCCGGGCTGCCGCCCTACCTGGCCTACGCCGTGTACCTGGGCGAGGTCGTGGCACCGCTGCTGCTGCTGGTTGGCGTGTGGGTGGTGCCGGCGGCGCTGGTGGTCGCCATCAACATGGTGGTGGCGGTGCTGCTGGTGCACACCGGCCAGCTTCTGTCGCTGGGCTCGACGGGCGGCTGGGCACTGGAACTGCAGGCCCTGTTCCTCGTCAGTGCCCTGGTGGTGGCGATGACCTCCCGCAGCGGCAAGGGCTGACGCTCAAAGCCCCTCGGCCCCCAGGCGCTGCGCCAGAAAGTCGAGGAAGCACGCGATGCGCGCCGCCAGCTGCGTGTTGCGGTAGTACACGGCGCTGATCGGCTGGCGCACGTCGACCGTGTCCCTGGCCAGCACCTGCACCAGGTCGCCGCGCGCGCGGTCGGCGGTGGTCATGAAGTCCGACAGGCAGGCGATCCCCGCGCCCTGCAACGCCAGCTGGCGCAGGGTTTCGCCGCTCGACGCCGTGATGGTCGGCAGCACCGGCCACTCGTCGCCATGCGCGCCGCGCAGCGGCCAGCGGTTGAGCGCGCTGGGCTGGGTGAAGCCCAGCAGTTGGTGCTGCGCCAGGTCGGCCACGCATTTGGGTCGGCCCTGCGCGGCCAGGTAGGCCGGGCTGGCGAGCACGCGGATGCGGCTGGTGCACAGCGCCCGCGCGTGCAGCGTCGAGTCCTGCAGCGCGCCGATGCGGATGGCCACGTCGGTGCGGCGCGCCAGCAGGTCGATGTTGAGTTCGTCGGTGTCGAGCTCGAGCGCGATCTGCGGGTAGGCGCGGCGGAACGCGGGCACCAGCGGCACGACGGCGTGCAGCATGAAGGGCGTGGCGGCGTTCACGCGCAACCGGCCGGCGGGCTGCTGGCGGCGCGCGGCCATGTGCTCCTCGGCGTCGTCGATGGCCGCGAGGATGGCGCGCGTGCGCTGCAGAAACGCCTGGCCCTCCTCGGTCAATTCGATGCGGCGCGTGGTGCGGCGCAGCAAGGTGGTGTCGAGCTTTTTCTCGAGCCGGCCGAGCGCGCGGCTGATGCCCGAAACGGTCTGCCCGAGCTGCTCGGCGGCGGCGGTAATGGAGCCGCCGTCCACCACGGCGGCAAAGGCCTGCAGTTCCTCGAGCGTGGTCTTCATGGCGCGGGCCCCTTTTTGATTGTTGCTTCCAAATCAAGAATCAATGGAGCGTAACCGTCTTTTTCTGCAAGGCATGGACACCCACACTCGCCCCTTCAAATCGAGGAGTGTTTCCATGCCCATTGCCTTGCTCGCGCTGACGCTCAGCGCCTTCGCCATCGGCACGACCGAGTTCGTGATCGTCGGCCTGCTGCCCACCGTGGCGGCGGACCTGGCCATCGGCCTGCCCTCGGCCGGCCTGCTGGTCAGCCTGTATGCGCTCGGCGTCGCCGTCGGCGCGCCGGTGCTCACCGCCCTCACCGGCAAACTGCCGCGCAAGGCGCTGCTGCTGGGCCTGATGGCGCTGTTCACCGCCGGCAACCTGCTGGCCTGGCAGGCGCCCGGCTACGGATCGCTGGTCGCGGCGCGCATCCTCACGGGCCTCGCGCACGGCGTGTTCTTCTCGATCGGCTCGACCATCGCCACGGGCCTCGTGCCGCGCGAGAAGGCCGCCAGCGCCATTGCAATCATGTTCACGGGCCTCACCGTGGCGCTGGTCACCGGCGTGCCGCTGGGCACCTTCATCGGCCAGCATTTCGGCTGGCGCGAGACCTTCCTGGCCGTCTCCCTGCTCGGCGTGCTCGCCTTCATCGGCAGCGCCGTCTTCGTGCCGCGCCACGTCGCCCACCGCGCGCCCGCCTCGCTGCTGCAGCAGGCCCGGGTGCTGGCCGAGCCGCGCCTGCTGCTGGTCTTCGCCAAGACGGCGATCGGCTACGGCGGCACGTTCATTCCGTTCACCTTCCTCGCGCCGCTGCTCACCGAGGTGTCGGGCTTCAGCGCCGGCGCCGTGGGCTGGGTGATGCTGGTGTACGGCGTGTCGGTGGCCGTGGGCAATATTTGGGGCGGCCGGCTGGCCGACCGCAGGGGCCCGATTGCGGCACTCAAAACCATTTTTGCGCTGCTGGCCGCCGTGTTGCTGCTGCTGCAGTTCACGGCGCCCTATCCCTGGCTGGCCTTGGCGACCGTGCTGCTGTGGGGCGCGGTGGCGTTCGGCAATGTGCCCGGCCTGCAGGTCTATGTGGTCAAGCAGGCCGAGCGCTTTGCGCCGCAGGCGGTGGACGTGGCCTCGGGCCTGAACATCGCCGCCTTCAACCTCGGCATTGCCGGCGCGGCCTGGGCCGGCGGCCTGATCGTGGCGCACCTGGGCCTCCGGCACACGCCCTGGATCGGCGCCGTGGTGGTGCTGGTGGCGCTGGCGCTCACGCACTGCAACGGCCGGCTCGACCGCCGCAGCGCTCGGGCGGCGCACAGCCGCGCGCCGGTGCCGGCCGGCCGCTGAACCGCCCGGTTGCGCCGCGCCAAGGGGGCGGAGGAGGATTTTGGGTGTTTTTGGCCTCCAGCCGTTGTCCATCAAGCGCTGGCAGCTCTTTTTTTGATAGTTCCGTCGCCCACGGCGACCGTGCCGGCAGGCGCCTGCGGATAATGCGGCGATGCCCCGCCTGAACCAACAACTCCACCCGCACCGCGAACCGGTGCCCACCCTGGCCGCAGCCACCGTGCTGCTGCTGCGCGACGCCCCCGGCGACGGCGCCCTCGAAGTGCTGATGACGCGGCGCTCGGCCACGGCCAGCTTCGCCCCGGGCGCCTATGTGTTTCCGGGCGGCGGCATCGACGCGCTCGACGCCGACCCGGCCACGCACGCCGCCGCCGCCCGCCGCCCGACCCAAAGCGATGCGCACCTGACGCAGGCCATGGCCGCCATCCGCGAGAGCTTCGAAGAGCTGGGCGTGCTGCTGGCGCGCCATGCCGACGGCCGCACGGCCGGTGCCGACGACATCGCCGCCCTCGACCGCCACGCGCCGTTTGCCGCGCAGTGCCAGGCGCGCGGCCTGCAGCTGGCGGCCGACAGCGTCTACCTGCTCGCGCACTGGACGGCCGACCGCGACCTGGCACGGCGCTTTGACGTGCCCTTCCTGGTTGCGCGCATGCCCGCCGGCCAGACGCCGGTGGCCGACGAGGCCGAACAGTTCGAGCCCGTCTGGGTGCGCCCGCAGGACGCGCTCGAGCGCCACGCGGCCGGCAGCTTCTTCATGATCTACCCGACCATCCGCACGCTCGAACGCCTGGCGCAGTTCGCCCGCGCCGACGCCGTGCTCGCGGCCGTCGCCCACGAACAGCCGCTGTGGACCAGCTGCCCGCGCGCCGGCCTGCTGGCCGGCAAGGAAGCGCGCTACATGGAGCACGAGCCGCCGTTTGGCGAGCTGGCGCTGGTCTGCCCCGACGGGCAGATGGTGCACCCGCTCGACTGGCAGACCGAGCGCCCGGTGCCGCTGCTCAAGAACGTGCAGCGCCTGACCGCGCCCAACCCCGGCGTGATGACCGGCCCCGGCACCAACAGCTACCTGGTCGGCGACCCGGCCACGGGCTACATCGCCATCGACCCCGGCCCGGCCGACCCGGGGCACCTCGACACACTCTGGCGCGCGGCGGGGGGCGACATCCGCATGATCGTCTGCACGCACTCGCACCCCGACCACTCGCCGGGCGCCGCGCCGCTGCAGGCGCTGTGCGTGCAGGCGGGCCGCGCCGCGCCGCGCATCCTGGGCCTGCCGTCGCAGCCCACGGCGCGCGCCGCAAGCCAGTTCACGCCCGAGCGTGCGCTACAAAACAATGAGCTTCTCACGCTGACGGGACAAGGCCTAGAGGGCAAAATCATGCATACGCTGCAAGTCGTGCACACGCCCGGCCACGCGGCCAACCACCTGTGCCTGCTGCTGCGCGAAGACGGCCTGCTGTTTTCGGGCGACCATGTCCTGAACGGCAGCACCACCGTCATCGACCCGCCCGACGGCAACATGGCCGACTACCTCGATTCGCTCGATCGGCTGGACGCCTTGTGCGCCGAGCACGGTGCCGAATTCATCCTGCCCGCGCACGGCTATGTGCTGGGCGACGCGCGGGGCTCAATAGCGCACCTGAAGGCCCACCGCCTGGCGCGCGAGGCCAAGGTCATCGCCGCCATGCAGGCCCTGCCGGACGGCAGCGTGGAGGACTGGGTCGCGCATGCCTACGCCGATGTGCCGCCGCGCATGTGGCCGGTCGCGCAGCGCTCGCTGATCGCCCACGTCGAGCGCATCCGCGCCCTGGGGCCCGGCAATGACTGAAGCCCGCAACGACACCGTGCGCCTGGCCAAGCGCCTGGCGGCCGAGCACGGCCTCTCGCGCAGCACGGCCGAGCAGTACATCGAAGGCGGCTGGGTCACGGTGGACGGCAAGACCATCGAAGTGCCCGGCGCGCGCGTGGCGCCGCACCAGAGCGTGGTGCTGGCGCCGGGCGCGAGCCTGTTCGACCTCGTGCCCGTCACCCTGCTGCTGCACAAGCCGCCAGGCTTCGAGGCCGGGCTGGGCATGGCCGCGGGAGCGGCCGCGCACGGCAGCCGCAGCCAGGGCGCGCGCGCCGCGCTCACGCTCTTGAGCGCGGCCTCGCACATGGCCGGCGACGCGGCCGAGACCCGCGTGCTGCTGCGCCATTTCAAGCAGCTCGAATGCTTCACGCCGCTGCCCACCGAGGCCAGCGGGCTCGTCGTCTTCACGCAGGACCCGCGCATCGCGCGCAAGCTGGCCGAAGACATCGAGACGCTGGAGCAGGAGTGCATCGTCGAAGTGGCCGGCCAGATCGCCGACCACGGCCTCAAGCGCCTGTGCCACGGGCTGAGCTTCAACGGCCGGCCGCTGCCGCCGATCAAGGTGAGCTGGCAGAACGAAACGCGCCTGCGCTTTGCGCTCAAGGGAATACGCCCCGGCCAGGTGCCGGCCATGTGCGAGGCCGTGGGCCTGCGCGTGGTGGCCCTCAAGCGCATCCGCATCGGCCGCGTGCCGCTGGCCAAGGTGCCCGAGGGGCAGTGGCGCTATCTGCAGGCGTGGGAGAAGTTTTGAGTGCGGGGTGGACGGCTTGCGTGAATGCCAGCCGCCCTGAAAAAGTGTGAAGCGCGCCGATAAGCCGGATTCTGTGCACCCGGTTGCCCGGGCGTGACCGCCATTACTCTGGGCCGGGTGTCGCCACCACGGCTCGGTGCTACCTACCCGCCAGCTCTGCGGAACCACATCAACGCTGGCCTACTTGGTATTGCTGCGCGTAGAGATTGCCCGTTTCACCCGAACTCAATCGGCTCGTCTCTGTTGCTCTGATCCTCACCTCACGGTGGGCAGCCGTTAGCTGCTACGCTGTCCTGTGCAGTCCGGACGTTCCTCCAGTGCCTGGTTTCCCAGATTGCACCAGCGGCGGTCTGGCGCGCTTCACGGATGCGATTATCACCGCATGGCGGCATATTCATATGGGATTGCGGCAGATCGACTGGGCCAGAATGCGCAGCACCCCCCTTTTTTTTCAGGAGTCCCCATGAAAGCTGACAACATCCTGCAAACCATCGGCAACACCCCGCACGTGCGCATCAACCGCCTGTTCGGCGCCGGTGCCAACGTCTGGGTCAAGTCCGAGCGCAGCAACCCGGGCGGCTCCATCAAAGACCGCATTGCGCTGTCCATGGTCGAGGACGCGGAAAAATCCGGCGCGCTGCAGCCCGGCGGCACCATCATCGAGCCCACCTCGGGCAACACCGGCATCGGCCTGGCGCTGGTCGCGGCCGTCAAGGGCTACAAGCTGGTCCTGGTCATGCCCGACAGCATGAGCATCGAGCGGCGCCGCCTGATGCTGGCCTATGGCGCGCAGTTTGACCTGACGCCGCGCGAGAAAGGCATGAAGGGCGCCATCGCCCGCGCCGAGGAGCTGCGCGCGCAGACGCCCGGCGCCTGGGTGCCGCAGCAGTTCGAGAACCCGGCCAACATCGAGGTGCATGTGCGCGCCACGGCGCAGGAGATCCTGGCCGACTTCCCCGACGGCTTCGACGCCCTCATCACCGGCGTGGGCACGGGCGGCCACATCACGGGCGTGGCGCGCGTGCTCAAGGCGAAGTTTCCGCAGCTCCAGGTGTTCGCGGTCGAGCCGACGGCCTCGCCCGTGATCTCGGGCGGCCAGCCCGCGCCCCACCCGATCCAGGGCATCGGTGCCGGCTTCATCCCGAAGAACCTCGACACCAGCGTGCTCGACGGCGTGATCCAAGTCGATGCCGAGCCGGCGCGCGAATACGCCCGCCGCTGTGCGCGCGAGGAAGGCATGCTGGTCGGCATCTCGTCGGGCGCCACGCTGGCCGCCATTGCGCAGAAGCTCCCCGAACTGCCGGCCGGCAGCCGCGTGCTGGGTTTCAACTACGACACGGGCGAACGCTACCTGTCGGTCGAAGGCTTTCTGCCGGGTTGAAGCCAAAACAGCCTCTGGCTCTTGTGCAGCAAGCGCTTGCAGCTCTTAATTCAGGAGCAAATTGGCCCCTGTTCGCCCTGCCATGCCATGCGCCCCGCAGGGCTTTTTTGTGGCGGGTCCAGCGGAGAGTCCGCACCGCTGCAGCGTTTCTGCGCTGCCCCGGTGCGCGTGCGTTGGCGGGCGGTGGGGCGCGGTGCCTCAGCCGTGTACCGGCCCATAGGCCGCCATGAACGCAGCGATCGCACGCTCCACTGTGGCGTTCATTTCTTCGGCAGAGAGCGGCTCAAGGGTCTGGAACAGAAAGCGGTCCAGCCATTCCGCTTCCAGCAGGCCGCGCAGGTGCAGGGCCGCGATCCGCGCATCGGCGGGCCGCAGCTTATCTGCGTCCATCGCCTGCTGCAGGTAGGCCGAAACGACCGCCTCGTTGCGCACGGGGCCGAGTTCGTAGCATTTCTTCCCCAGTTCCGAGCGCCCGGCCTCGGCGACGATCAGGCGACGCATGGCCTGCACCTGCGGTGAATACAGCAGCGTGAGCAGCCCGCGGCCGAATTTTTCCAGTGCCTCGGTCATGTCCTCGACCGTGGCGTCGAGCGCTTCGAGGCTGGCCTGGAACTCCGCCTCGGTGGCGTCGAACACCACGGCCGAGAACAACTCTTCCTTTGACGCGAAGTAGTTGTACAGCGTGGCCTTGGAGTAGCCCAGGTGATCGCAGATGGCCGACATCGTGGTCCTCTCGAACCCCGTTTCCTGAAAAACCTCGGCGGCAGCCTCCAGAATGGCCTGGCGTCTTGTCTCGCTTTTAGCGCGCACGTCAACCCCTTTATTTTTGAACCAACGGGTTCAGTCTAGCTTGATCGGCGGGAAAGACAAAGCTAAACTGAACTGATCAGTTCAACAATGGAGTCTTGATGCTTCGACGCAGCACGCTGCCCTCGCCAGCCTTGCATCGGCTGACCTTGCCCCTCTCAGCCTTGGGCGCGGCCCTGTTCCTCGCGGGATGCGCCCAGCTTCCCGATCTGGGCGCAAGACCCCAGCCCAAGCCCTCCGATGCGTTCGAGTCGACCGCCTCCCTGCAGGCGCCGGCCGCCCCATGGCCGGCCGACCAGTGGTGGACGGCTTATGGCGACAGCCAGCTCAATGCGCTCATCGCCGAGGCGCTGGCCGATGCGCCCGACCTGGCGGCCGCAGCAGCGCGGCTGCAAAGGGCGGACGCGGTGGCGAAAATCACGGGTTCCGCCCTCAAGCCGCAGGTCAGCGCCAATGCCTCGTTCACCGGGGACAAGCTGAGCACCAACCACTTGACGCCCCGCGCGATGACGCCTTCGGGCATGAACGACTACGGCCGCGCGACCGTGGACGTGCGCTGGGAACTCGATTTCTGGGGCAAGAACCGCGCAGCGCTGGCCGCTGCGACGTCCGACCGGGAAGCCAGCCGCGCTGAGCTGGCGCAGGCCCGGCTGTGGCTGGCCGCCGGCGTGGCAGCGAACTATGCGGAACTGAGCCGCCTGCATGCGAACCGCGACACCGCCGCCAAGGCGGTGGAGATTCGCCGCAAGACGGCCAGCCTGTTTTCGGAGCGCTTTGACCACGGCCTGGAAACGCGCGGCGGCCTGCGCAATGCCGACGCCCGCCGGGCCGTGACCGAAGGCGAGCTGCTGGCGCTGGACGAGCAGATCGCACTGCAGCGCAACCGCCTGGCCGCGCTGCTGGGCGCCGGCCCGGACCGGGGCCTGTCGATGGCGGCGCCGACCCTGAAGCTGGACCGCGCCTTCGGCCTGCCCGCCGAGCTGTCGGCCGACCTGCTGGGGCGCCGCCCCGACGTGGTGGCCGCGCGCCTGCGCGCCGAAGCGCAAGCCCGCCGCATCGACCAGAAGAAGGCCGAGTTCTACCCCAACGTCAACCTGTCGGCCCTGGTGGGCGTGCAGTCGCTGGGCCTGGACATGCTGACCAAGGGCGGCTCGGGCATTGCCAGCGTGGGCCCGGCGATTTCACTGCCGATCTTCAGCGGCGGGCGCCTGCAGGGCGAGCTGCGCGGCGCGCATGCCGGTTATGCCGAGGCGGTGGCCCAGTACAACGCCACCGTGGCGCGCGCGCTGCAGGACGTGGCCGATAACGCGGTCAGCCAGAAAGCCCTGGGCCAGCGCCTCGTCAAGGCGCAGGAGGCCGTGGAAGCCGCCACCGAGGCGCACCGCGTGGCCAGCAACCGCTACGAAGGCGGGCTGGCGACCTACCTCGAAGTGCTGACGGCCGAAGACAGCCTGCTGGGCGCCCTGAGCGCCCAGACCAACCTGCGCGCGCTGTCGTTCACGCTCGACATCGGCCTGCAACGGGCCCTGGGCGGCGGCTACCAGATGGCCCAAGCCAGCTCCCAGCACTGACCCACGCCCATGCCCCCTTTCATCGATCAAGGAATTCCCATGCCTGAAAACAACGCAAGCACAGCCGCTGATGTGGCCCTCAAGAAACGCCGCAATGTCCGCCTGGCCGCGCTCGGCGGCGTGGTGGCGCTGGCCGCCGTCGGCTCTGCGGCCTACTGGAAGCTGCACGCCTCGCATTTCGTCTCCACCGACAACGCCTATGCGGCCGCCGAAGTGGCGCAGATCACGCCGTCCGTGGCCGGCATCGTGCAGGCAGTGAACGTCAGCGATACGCAGGCCGTGCGGCAGGGCGATGTGCTGCTCGTCATCGACCCCACCGACGCCCAGCTGGCGTTGGCCCAGGCCACGGCGGAACTCGACCGTGCCACCCGCCGCGTCAAAAGCTACATGGCCAATGACACCAACCTGGCGGCGCAGATCAGTGCGCGCGAAGCGGACGCGCAGCGCGCCAGCGCCCAGCTGGCGGCCGCGCAGGCCGACTTCGAGCGCGCCAAGGTGGACCTGCAACGCCGCCAGGCGCTGGTGGCGTCGGGCTCGGTCTCGGGCGACGAACTCACGCGCGCCAAGAACGGCTTTGACGCCGCCACCGCGCAGCTGGCCGCCGCCAAGGCCGCCGCCGCGCAGGTCACGGCCAACCAGCGCTCGGCCGTCGCGGCCAAAGAGGCCAACGCCGCCCTGATCAGCCACAGCAGCGTGGACACCAACCCCGAAGTGGCCGCCGCGCGCGCGCGCCTGGACCAGGCCAAGGTGGATCTGGCGCGCACCGTGATCCGCGCGCCACTCGACGGCGTGGTGGCCCAGCGCAGGGTGCAGCTGGGCCAGCGCGTGCAGCCCGGCATGCCGCTGATGGCAGTGGTGCCCGTGTATGAGATCTACGTGGACGCCAACTTCAAGGAAGTGCAGCTCGAAAAAGTGCGCGTGGGCCAGAGCGTCACGCTGCACGCCGACCTCTACGGCCAGGGCGTGACTTACCAGGGCGTGGTCGAAGGCTTCTCGGGCGGTTCGGGCTCGGCCTTCTCGACCATTCCGGCGCAGAACGCCACGGGCAACTGGATCAAGGTGGTGCAGCGCCTGCCCGTGCGCGTGAAGCTCGACCCGGCAGAACTGCAGGCGAACCCGCTCAAGGTCGGTTTGTCCATGAGCGCGGAAATCGACACCCGCACTGGCGACAAGCAGGCCACTGCCGCCGCTGAAGCCCAGCGCACCGCAGCGAACTGAGCGGGACCGCAACCATGAGTCAAGCGACGACGGCGCCCGGCGCGCCGGTCCCCCTTGCCCACGACGGTGCGGCGCCCCTGAAAGGCCCGATGCTGGCAGTGGCCGCCCTGATGCTGGCTGCCGCCAACTTCATCGCGGTCCTCAACATGACCATCGCCAACGTGGCGGTGCCCAACATTGCCGGCGCCTTGGGCGCAGCCGCCAGCCAGGGCACCTGGGTCATCACCTCGTTCGCCGTCGGCGAGGCCATCACCGTGCCGCTGACCGGCTGGTTTGCGGCGCGCTTCGGCGCGGTGCGCGTGTTCGTGGTGTCGATGATCCTGTTTGGCATCTTCTCCATCCTGTGCGGGCTCTCCACTTCGATCGGCATGCTGGTGGTGGCGCGCGTGTTCCAGGGTCTGAGCGGTGGCCCATTGATGCCACTGTCGCAGACGCTGATGCTGCGCATCTTCCCCAAGGACAAGGCCGGGGCCGCCATCGGCATCTGGTCGATGACGACGCTGGTGGCGCCGGTGGTGGGCCCGATTCTGGGCGGCTGGCTGGTCGATGACTACACCTGGAACTGGGTGTTCCTGATCAATGCGCCGATTGCCATCGGTTTTGGCCTGGGCGCCTGGAAGCTGCTCAAGCACTACCAGGATGCCCCCGTGCGCAACCCGTTCGACAAGGTCGGGCTGGGCCTGCTGGTCGTCTGGGTGGTGGCGCTGCAACTGGTGCTGGACGAGGGCAAGAACCTCGACTGGTTCGCCTCCAACCAGATCGTGGCGCTGAGCATCGTTGCCGTGGTGGGTTTTGCCGCCTTCCTGATCTGGGAGCTGCACGAAAAACACCCGGTGGTGGACCTGCGCGTGTTCCGCCACCGCGGCTTCAACGCCGCCGTGATCACCGTCAGCGTCGCCTACGCCGCCTTCTTCGGCGTCAGTGTGCTCACGCCGCTGTGGCTGCAGAGCTTCATGGGCTACACCGCCACCGACGCGGGCCTGGCCACCGCCTGGACGGGCGTGACGGCGCTGATCGTCGCGCCCATCGTGGCGTCGAGCAAGCGCGACCCGCGGGCGCTGGTGTTCTTTGGTGTGCTCTGGATGGGCTTGGTGACGCTGTGGCGCACGGTGGCCAACAGCGACATGGCGTTCTGGGACATTGCGATCCCGCTGGCCGTGATGGGCTTTGCGCTGCCGTTCTTCTTCATCCCGACCACGGGCATCGCCCTGGGCAGCGTGGAGGAGCGCGAGATGGACTCGGCCGCCGGCCTGATGAACTTCCTGCGCACGCTCTCAGGCGCCTTCGCCACCTCGGTGGTGACGACCGTGTGGGCCAACCAGACCACGCGCAACCACGCCGAACTGGTGGGCCTGGCCGACCGCGATGGCAGCGTGCACGCCATGTTGACCCAGTCCGGCACGCCACCCGAGGCCGCTACCCAGGTGCTGGACTACCTGATCGTGTCGCAAAGCGGCATGTTGTCCACCAACCAGGTCATGACCGGCATCGCCGTGATGTTCTTCATCGCCGCCGCCATCATCTGGATCGCCCCCAAGCCCACGCGCACGATCGAGCCCGGCGCCGGTGGGCATTGAGCGACACCCCCCTGTGGCGCTGCGCGCCCTCCCCCTTCTCTGGCATCGCTGCGCGATGCGGAAGGGGGACGCCGCCAGCGCGGCGGGGCGGCCCTTGCGCGGCGGCCGCTGGCCTGTGCTGCGCAAGTTTCATAGGCCGCGGATGGTACCCAGCGCAATCGATTACTGCTATTTGTAGAAAGATACATCCCATGTTCAAGCACATCCTGGTTCCCACCGATGGCTCCGCGCTGTCGCTGAGCAGCGTCGCGCGGGCCGCGTCCTATGCCAAAGACAGCGGCGCCCGCATCACGCTGTTCTATGCCCAGCCCGATCCGCCGTCCGCCTATGCCGGGCTGGGTGCGCTCAGCAACCCCCACCTGGCCCAGGAAATCCAGACCCGTCTCGACGAGGCCGCCAAGGAAATCCTCGCTGCAGCGCAAGCGCTGGTGCGTGACGCCGGCACCCCCTGCCAAAGCGTGGTGCTGGTGGGCGACAAGCCGTATGAGCTCATCATTGCGGCGGCCGACGCCCACGGCTGCGACCTGATCTTCATGGCCTCCCATGGCCGCTCGGGTGTCAGCGCGCTGCTGCTGGGCAGCGAAACGCAGAAAGTGCTGGCGCACTCCAAGATTCCGGTGCTGGTGTATCGGTGAGGGGCGGCCCATGGCGGGCATGGCAACGGCGCAAGGGGGCGGGCCCGGCGCGCCAGGGCGCGGTCGGTAAAATCCCCGTCCCCTCCATTGCCTTGCCCGATCACCACGGGCCCGCACTCCCATGATCCGCCTGTCTGAACTGAAACTGCCGCTGTCGGCGCTGCCCGTCGAAACCCTGCGCGCGGCCCACACTGGCGCCGAAACGGACGCCGACCGCGCCCCGCCACCGCACCCCGTCGCGGCCCTGCGCCGCCTGGCCGCGCAGGCGCTGGGTTTGGCCGACGACCGCACCATCGCCGACCTGCACGTGTTCAAGCGCAGCTTCGATGCGCGCAAGGCCAACCTGCAGGCCGTCTATATCGCCGATGTGGCATTGGCCGAGCCCGCACAGGAAGCGGACCTGCTGGCGCAGCACGCTGGCCACCCGCACATCCAGCCCACGCCCGACATGGCTTGGCACCCGCCGCACGAGGCGAGCGCCGATGTGCCGGTGCGCCCGGTGGTGGTCGGCTTTGGCCCCTGCGGCATCTTCGCCGCGCTGGCGCTGGCGCAAATGGGCTTTAGGCCCGTCGTGCTCGAACGCGGCAAGGCGGTGCGCGAGCGCACGAAGGACACCTGGGAGCTGTGGCGCAAGCGCGTGCTGCACGCCGAGTCCAACGTGCAGTTTGGCGAAGGCGGCGCCGGCACGTTCTCCGACGGCAAGCTCTACAGCCAGATCAAGGACCCGCGCCACCTGGGCCGCAAGGTCATGCGCGAGTTCGTGCAGGCCGGCGCGCCCGAGGAAATCCTCTACGCGGCCCACCCGCACATCGGCACCTTCAAGCTGGTCAAGGTGGTCGAGAACCTGCGCGCGCGCATCGTTGCGCTGGGCGGCGAGGTGCGTTTCAGCCAGCGCGTGACCGACGTGCACATCGAAGAAGACGCGCACGGGCGCCGCGTGCGCGGCCTGCGGGTGCAAGACCTGGCCACCGGCGAGACCACCGAACTGCGCACCGACCAGGTCGTGATGGCGCTGGGGCACAGCGCGCGCGACACCTTTGGCATGCTCTACCGGCGCGGCGTGTGGATGGAGGCCAAGCCGTTTTCGATCGGCTTTCGCATCGAGCACCCGCAAAGCGTGATCGACCGCGCGCGCTGGGGCCGCCACGCCGGCCACCCGCTGCTGGGCGCGGCCGACTACAAGCTGGTGCACCATGCGCAAAACGGCCGCGCGGTCTACAGCTTCTGCATGTGCCCCGGCGGCACCGTGGTGGCCGCCACGAGCGAGCCGGGCCGCGTCGTCACCAACGGCATGAGCCAGTATTCGCGCAACGAGCGCAACGCCAACGCCGGCATCGTGGTCGGCATCGACCCGAGCGACTATCCCAGCGACAGCGCGGCGTTTGCCGCTGCGCTGGGCGAGGACTTTGCCGACACGGCGCCGCCCGCTGGGCGCAGCTTCCACCCGCTCGCCGGCATCGTGCTGCAGCGCCAGCTCGAATCGGGCGCCTATGTGCTGGGCGGCAGCAACTACGAGGCGCCGGGCCAACTGGTGGGCGACTTCCTGGCCGGGCGCGCATCGACCGCCTTTGCCAGCGTCGAGCCCTCGTACCGGCCGGGCGTGCGCCCCACCGACCTGCGCGGCGCCCTGCCGCACTACGCCACCACCGCCATGCAGGAGGCCCTGCCGCACTTCGGCCGCAAGATCCGGGGCTTCGACATGCCCGACGCGGTGCTGACGGGCGTCGAAACGCGCACCTCGGCACCGCTGCAGATCACGCGCGGCGCCGACGGCCAGAGCCTGAACACCGCCGGGCTGTACCCGGCCGGCGAAGGCGCGGGCTACGCCGGCGGCATTCTCTCGGCCGGCGTGGACGGCATCAAGATGGCCGAAGCGCTGGCCCGGCAGATGCTGCTGGCGACCGCCGCCAGCCGAGAGACCGTGCCCGCTGTGCCCGAGAGCACAAGGCATTCCGGATGAGCTTCCCACGCGCCACACCGGCCCAGTTTGCCGCCACCACGCTGGCCATGGGCCTCGTGGTACTGGCCTCCAACGTCCTGGTGCAGTACCCGCTGAACGACTGGCTCACCTGGGGCGCCTTCACCTACCCGGTCGCGTTTCTGGTCAGTGACCTGGCCAACCGCCGCCACGGACCCCGCATGGCGCGCCGCGTCGCCTGGGTCGGCTTCGCGGTCGCCGTCGCGGCGTCGCTCGCGCTTGCGCCGGTGCGCATCGCGCTGGCCTCGGGAATGGCGTTTCTGCTCTCGCAGTGGCTCGACATCGGCGTGTTCCACCGCTTGCGGCGCCACACCTGGTGGCGTGCGCCGCTCGTTGCCACGGTGGCCGCCGCCGTGCTGGACACCGCCGTCTTCTGGAGCATTGCCTTCGCCGGCGTGGCCGATCTGCCGTGGCTCAGCTGGGCCGCGGGCGATCTGGCCGTCAAGCTCGGCGTGGGCGTGCTGATGCTGCTGCCGTTTCGCCTGCTGATCGG
>NZ_MWOM01000008.1:0-17281 GCF_012931925.1 Acidovorax sp. SRB_24 | reverse complement strand
CCCAGGCGCGCCAGCGCGTTGATCATCGGTTGGCGCCGGCCCATCAGCTGCACCGCGCCCGCGTCGGCGCGGAATTCGCGCTGGCGCGAGAACCAGGCCACGACGATGGCGGCGGCAAAGCCCAGCACGATGTCGAGCACGATGGTGCTGACGTAGTAGCCGATGCCCGGGCCGCTGCTGCGGTCGTCGCCCTTGCGCAGGAAGCTGTCCACGGCGTAGCCGATCACGCGCGAGAGGAACACCACGAAGGTGTTCATCACGCCCTGGATCAGCGTCATGGTGACCATGTCGCCGTTGGCGATGTGCGCCACCTCGTGGCCGATCACGGCCTCGATCTCCTCGTGCGTCATGCTCTGCAGCAGGCCGGTGGACACGGCCACCAGGGCGGAGTTCTTGAACGCGCCCGTGGCAAAGGCATTCGGGTCGCCTTCGAAAATACCGACCTCGGGCATGCCGATGCCGGCCTTGTCGGCCAGCTTGCGCACGGTCTCGACGATCCAGGCTTCGTCGGCATTGCGCGGCTGCTCGATGACCTGCACGCCGGCGCTCCACTTGGCCACCGGCTTGCTGATCAGCAGCGAGATGATGGCGCCACCAAAGCCCATGATGAAGGCAAAACCCAGCAGCGCCCCCAGGTTCAGGCCGTTGGCGGTCAGGAAACGGTTGACGCCCAGCAGGCTGGCGACGATGCCCAGCACCACCACGACGGCGATATTGGTCAGCAAAAACAAGGCAATTCTTTTCATGGGTTCTCCACAGGGATGGGGTCACGGCCCCTCGGGGTGGCAAATGGGGCGGCGGGGCCGGCTTTCAAGCGCAGGCTCGGGGCGAGCCCAAAACAAAAGCGGCGGCATGCCACCGATCTCCGTCACAACAAGGCACGCGGGCCGCGGAATACGAGCGGGTCATCATAAAAGCAAACGCGCTCGTTCTCGGGCCACCAGCCCGGAACGCCCAGCACCGGCAGCGGCGCAAACGGCTTGCGCGACAGATGCGCGGGCTGCAGCGCCCGGGCCAGCCAGGCATCGAGGTTTGCTTCTGATTTCATAGCTATAGGCGCACAGTAGACATGGGCTGTGACCGATTTTCGTGCAAAAACCAGTTTCTCCAGCAGGGCGTGGCCAAACAGCACCAGCCGCGCCTGCCGCCACAGCGGGCGCAGGCCGATGAACAGCCGCTGCCAGTCGCGCGCCACCAGCGCCTGCCACAGCGGCGCGGGTGCGTCCAAGAGGGCGCCGTTCTCGTCAAACAGCGTGAGCGCATCGCGCAGCGGACCGCGCACCGGCCCCACCCCGTGCGCGGCAATCGCCTGCGCCTGCAGCTGGTTGAGCCGTCGCTTGGCCTGCGGAAACTGCAGCCAGACCAGGCCGTTGAAGAAGTCGTGCAGGTTGTCGCGCGTGGGCACGGCGCCGGTGTCGAAAATGAACTGCTCGTACGCCATGCCAACGGGGAGCGCGGACTGGGGCACGAGGCGCACGGGGGCCGCAGGCGCCATCTGCAGCGCGCGGTGCACCGCCAGCCCCTCTTGCACGCGGCGTGCCGCGGCTTGCCCTGGCGTGCGCCAGGGCTCCAGCCATGGGGCACGCCAGGCGATGTCTGCGACGCCGCTGCAGGCCAGGCGGTGCGCGGTGTCCCCTGTTGCCACCGGGGTTTTGGCTACGGCTGCACCAGCCGCCACGGCAGCGCCTCGCCGGCGCGCAGGGGCTTGAGTTCGGCCTCGCCAAACGCGAAGCTGTCCGGCGGCGTCCAGCTCTCGCGGCGCAGCGTGATCGTGTCGGTGTTGCGTGGCAGACCGTAGAAATCGGGGCCGTGGAAGCTCGCGAAGCCCTCCAGCTGGTGCAGCGCCCCGGCGTTGTCAAAGGCCTCGGCGTACATCTCGATGGCGGCGTGCGCGGTGTAGCAGCCGGCGCAGCCGCTGGCGTGTTCCTTCAAGTGGGCCGGGTGCGGGGCGCTGTCGGTGCCCAGGAAGAACCTGTCGCTGCCGCTGGTCGCGGCCTCGACCAGCGCCAGGCGGTGCGTCTCGCGCTTGAGAACGGGCAGGCAGTAGTAGTGCGGGCGGATGCCGCCGGTGAAGATCGCGTTGCGGTTGTAGAGCAGGTGGTGCGCGGTGATGGTGGCGGCCGTGTAACGGTCGGCCTGGCGCACGTAGTCGGCAGCGTCCTTCGTGGTGATGTGCTCGAAGACGATCTTGAGTTCGGGGAAATCGCGGCGCAGCGGAATCAGCTGCTGCTCGATGAACACGGCCTCGCGGTCGAACAGGTCGATGTCGGGCGAGGTCACTTCGCCGTGCACCAGCAGCAGCATGCCCGCGCGCTGCAGGGCTTCGAGGGTTTGGTAGGTCTTGCGCAGGTCCGTCACGCCAGCATCGCTGTTGGTGGTCGCGCCGGCCGGGTAGAGCTTGGCGGCGACCACGCCGGCGTCGCGGGCCGCGGCGATTTCGGCGGGCGGCAGGTTGTCGGTCAGGTACAGCGTCATCAAGGGCTCGAACGCCATGCCGGCGGGCACGGCGGCCAGAATGCGCTCCTTGTACGCGAGCGCCTGCGCGGCCGTGGTCACGGGCGGGCGCAGGTTGGGCATGATGATGGCGCGGCCGAACTGGGCGGCGGTGTGCGGCACGACGGTGTGCAGGGCATCATCGTCGCGCACGTGCAGGTGCCAGTCGTCGGGTCGGGTGAGGGTCAGCGTGTCAAGGGTGCTCATGCGCGGGATTCTCGCACCATGCAGACCCGCGACCGCCGGCCCTGCCGGCGGTCCGGCGCGGCGCTTAACGCCTGGCGTGCCTGCGCGTCGGCAGCTGCAAAAAAAGGCCGCTGTCACAGCGGCCTTTGGCGTGGAGCCGGCAGGGGCTAGTGCTGCAGGATCTTGTTGAGGAAGTCCTTGGTGCGCGGCTGGCGGGCGTCGGGGTTGCCGAAGAAATCGTCGCGCGAGCAGTCTTCGAGGATCTTGCCGCCCACGTCCATGAAGATCACGCGGCTGGCCACCTTGCGGGCAAAGCCCATTTCGTGCGTCACGCACATCATGGTCATGCCTTCGTTGGCCAGGCCCACCATCACATCGAGCACCTCGCCGACCATTTCGGGGTCGAGTGCCGAGGTCGGCTCATCGAACAGCATCACGATGGGGTCCATGGACAGCGCGCGCGCAATCGCCACGCGTTGCTGCTGGCCGCCCGAGAGCTGGCCCGGAAACTTGTCCTTGTGGGCCGTCAGGCCCACGCGGTCGAGCATCTTGAGGCCGCGCTTCAGGGCGTCGTCGGCGCTGCGCCCGAGCACCTTGACCTGGGCGATGGTGAGGTTCTCGGTCACCGACAGGTGGGGAAACAGCTCGAAGTGCTGGAACACCATGCCCACGCGGCTGCGCAGCTTGGGCAGGTTGGTCTTGGGATCGTGCACGGCCACGCCGTCCACATAGATCTCGCCCTTCTGGAAGGGCTCGAGCGCATTGATGGTCTTGATCAGCGTGGACTTGCCCGAGCCCGAAGGCCCGCACACCACCACCACTTCACCCTTTTGGATATTGGTCGAGCAATCGGTCAGCACCTGAAAGCTGCCATACCACTTGGATACGTTCTTGAGTTCAATCATTGCAATTCCTCAAATCTTCGAGCGACGCGCATCAGCGGATGATGGCGATCTTCTTGTGCAGGCGCTTGACCATCCACGACAGCGAATAGCACAGCACGAAATAGGTCACGGCCGCGGCCAGATAGGCCTCGATCGGGCGGCCGAAGTTCTTGCCCGCGATCTCGAAGCCCTTGAGCATGTCGTAGGCACCGATGGCGTACACCAGCGAGGTGTCCTGGAACAGGATGATGGTCTGCGTCAGCAGCACCGGCAGCATGTTGCGAAACGCCTGCGGCAGCACCACCAGGCGCATGTTCTGGCCATAGGTCATGCCCATGGCCTGACCGGCAAACACCTGGCCGCGCGAAATGGACTGGATGCCCGCGCGCATGATTTCACTGAAGTACGCGGCCTCGAATGCCACGAAGGTGACGATGGCCGAGACCTCGGCGCCGATCGGCCGGCCAATGACCAGCGGCACCAACAGGAAGAACCACAGGATCACCATCACCAGCGGAATCGAGCGCATGCCATTGACATAGATGGCGGCTGGCACGTCCAGCCACTTCTTGCCCGACAGGCGCATCAGCGCCAGCACAGTGCCAAACAGCACGCCGCCGATGGTGGCGATCACCGTCAGCACGACGCTGAAATACAGCCCCTTGAGGACGAAATCGCTGATCAGGTTCCAGTTGTAGAAGGACCAGTCAAGGTTCAGATTCATGTCAGTGCCCCCCCGCCCCGCTGGCGACGATCATGCCGGGCACGCGCGCACGCTTTTCGATGAAGGCCATGATGCGGTTGATCGCGAACGCCGAGACCACGTACAGGCCCGTGACGGCCAGGTACACCTCGATGCCGCGCGACGTCTCTTCCTGCGCCTGCATGGCAAACATGGTCAGCTCGGCCACCGACACCGCAAAGGCCACGGACGAGTTCTTGAACATGTTCATGGTCTCGCTGGTCAGCGGCGGAAGGATGATCCGAAACGCCATGGGCAAGAGCACGTAGCGGTAGCACTGAAAGGTGGTTAAACCCACCGCCATGCCCGCATAGCGCTGCCCACGCGGCAAGGCCTGGATGCCGGCGCGCACCTGCTCGGCAATGCGCGCCGAGGTGAAAAAGCCCAGCGCCAGCACCACGAGCACAAAGCCTGGCAGCGATTTCATGGCCGGGAAGATCGAAGGCACCACGTGGTACCAGACAAAAATATGCACCAGCAGCGGAATGTTGCGAAACAGTTCCACCCAGGCGTTGCCCAGGCGCACGACCCAGGGCCGGTCCTGCAGCGTGCGCAAGGTGCCGACCAGCGTGCCCACCACCAGGGCGATCACCAGCGACAGCAGCGAAACGGACACCGTCCAGCCCCAGGCCGACAGCATCCAGTCGAGGTAGGTGATTTCGCCGTTCTTGCCGAAGCAGCTTTTCTCCACCTCTTGGGTAATGGTGTCCTGGCAGAACACCTGCCAATCCCAACTCATAGGAGCACCCCTCTATTCTTCAGTTCATAGGACAGAGCCGATATCCCACCTGCCCTGCAACAAAAAACGCCCCTTCCCACCGGCTGGCAGAAGGGGCGGCACGAAGCGCGGGGGCTTACTTGACTTCGTAGGATTCCATCGGCTTGTCGTTCGGGTGGGCCCATGCGTCCTTGGTGGCCTCGGACAGCGGCAGGCCGACCTTCACGTTGGCTGGAGGAATCGGCTGCATGAACCAGCGGTCATACAGCTTGCCCAGGCTGCCATCGGCGATCTGGCGCTTGATGGAGTCGTCCACGGCCTTCTTGAAAGCCGGGTCGTCCTTGCGGATCATGCAAGCAATAGGCTCCACCGACAACACTTCGCCGACGATCTTGTAGTCGGAAGGATTCTTGGACTTGGAGATGTTGGCGGCCAGGATCGAGCCGTCCATGATGAAGGCGTCGGCCCGGCCGGTTTCCAGCATCAGGAAGCTGTCGGCGTGGTCCTTGCCCATGACTTCCTTGAAGGTCAGGCCATCGGCGCGCTTGTTCTTGCGCAGGGTCTGCACCGAGGTCGTGCCCGTGGTCGTGACGATGGTCTTGCCGTTCAGGTCCTTGATGCCGGTGATGCCCGACTTGGCGTTCACGGCAATGCGCACCTCTTCGACGTAGGTGGTGACGGCGAAGGCCACGTCCTTCTGGCGTGCCAGGTTGTTGGTGGTGGAGCCGCACTCGATGTCCACGGTGCCGTTTTGCACCAGCGGAATGCGGTTCTGCGAGGTCACGGGCTGGTACTTGATGTCCAGCTTGGGCAGGCCCAACTGCTTCTGGATATCGGCCAGAACGCGCTCACCCATTTCGGTATGGAAGCCCACGTACTTGCCATTGCCCAATGTGTAGCCGAGACCCGAGGACTCGCGCACACCGAGCGTGACGCTGCCAGTGGACTTGATCTTGGCCAGCGTGTCGTTGGCCTGCGCAAAGGCAGTGCCTGCGCCCAGGGCTACCACGGCGAAAGCGAGCAAACTTTTCTTCATATGTATCTCCTTACTTATTAGTGAAACAAAACGAATCATTCTAGGCAGTCATCTCTGCACAGGCTGACAACCTGCCAACACTGCGCACGGCCCACACAACGCGCCCAGGCAGTTTAAAACGGCACCTGGTCGGTCGGGTATTTCCAGAAGTCCCGCAGCAGGTAGCTCACAGGTAGGTTCAGTGCGCGGTTGGCGGGAGCAAACGGTCGCGCAAACCATTTGTCATACATGGCATAGATTTCGCGGCTGTTGACCAGGCGGCGCATCTCGTCATCGACCACTTTCTTGAACGCAGGGTCGTTCTTGGGCAGCATGATGGCCAAGGGCTCGGTGGTCAGGAAGCGACCCACCACCTTGAGTGCCTGCGGGTCGGGCCGCCCCGCAGCCAGTCCGTAGAGCAGCACGTCGTCCATGACGAAGGCATCGGCCTCGCCCTTTTCCACCATCTCCACAGCGCGTGCGTGGTCGGGGGCTTCCAGAATGGTGAGCCCCATCAGGCGTTCGCGGTTGGCCTGGTCCACCGCCTTGAGCGGCGTGGTGCCCTTGGTGGACACGATCTTCTTGCCCGCGAGGTCTTCGAGGCGCGTGGCGCTGCTGGCGGCAGGCACGAGCAGGCGCGCGCCCGTGATGAAATGCGGCACCGTGAAAGCCACTTTCTGGCGGCGCTCGGCGTTGTTGGTGGTGGAGCCGCACTCCAGATCGGCCTGGCCCTGCTCCACCACGCTGACGCGGTTCGCCGGCGTGACCTGCACGAACTCGACCGCCATGTCCTTCATGCCGGTTTTCCGGCGCACCGTCTCGGCCAGGTGCAGGCACAGATCCACGGCATAGCCGATGGGTTTGGCGCTTTTCGGATCGAGGTAGGAAAATGGCACCGACGACTCGCGGTGCGCGATCACCATCTTGCCGCCGCCCTGCACGCGCTCGAGCACCCCTTGCGCGCACGCCATGGCAGCACCTGAGCCCATCGCTAGAGCCAGCAGAAGTCTCCAATACAGTGTGTTCATGGTGTGGTGCGGTGGCGGTGGTCGGGCAATCGACACTCTTTATACCAGCGGCCCCGCCAGAAAAGGCCCGGGTCACACCCCTAGCTGCGGGCAGCCTGCAGGGGCCGGCGCCTGCCAGCTCCCATGCGCATGGCGCGCGCTGGCACGCACATTTTTCATGGGTGCAGCAGGTTCTGCGCCGGCGCATTGCGCTGCTGCAAGAACGCCCACAGCGCCTGGGCTGCGCTCTTGGCGCTCTCCTTACCGCTGGGTTTTTCGCGGCAGGCACGGATGTCCATGGTCATCTCCAGCCCTTGCAACCCGGGGGGCGCGGCGCGCACCAGCTTGCGCGCACGCAGCTCCTTCTTGACCGCGCTGTGCGGCAGGAAGGCGATGCCGTGGCCTTCGAGTGCCATGGCCTTGAGGCCCTCGGCCATGTCGGTCTCGTAGACGCGGTCGAGGTGGATGGGCGTGCTCGACTCCTTGAGGATCAGGTCCGTGACGCGGCCCAGGTAGGCGCCGGGTGCATAGCCCAGGTAGGGCAGCGGCTGGCCGGGGCGGCCGGGCAGCGTGTAGAGCGGCTGGCCCTGCGCGTCGGCCTTGACGTACGGCGCCAGCACCTCCTGCCCCAGGCTGACCATTTCATAGCGGTTGGCGTCGAGCTGGAACGGCTGCGAGGCATGGTGGTAGGTGATCAGCAGGTCGCAGCTGCCCTCGACCAGGCGCATCACGGCGTCGTGCACATTGAGCGCGATCAGCCGGCTCTTGAACGGGCCGAACTGCTCGCGCAGGCTCGACACCCATGCAGGAAAGAAAGTGAACGCCAGCGTGTGCGGCACGGCGAACTCGATCATGTCCTGGCTGGACGTGCTGTGGGCACGCAGCGTGGCGCGCGTGTTCTGCAGCGCCTGCAGCATCTCCAGCGACTGGTCGTAAAGCGTCTTCCCGGCGGGCGTCAGGCGCGTGGGGTACGAGCTGCGGTCCACCAAGTCGGTGCCGGCCCAGGCTTCGAGCGCCTGAATGCGGCGCGAGAACGCCGGCTGCGTCACATGCCGCAGCTGCGCCGATCGGCTAAAGCTGCGCGTTTCCGCCAAACTCACAAAGTCTTCAAGCCACTTGGTTTCCATGGCCGCATTATCGGGGTTCGACCTGCCGCCCGGCGGCGCACGCATCCGCCGTACCTCTGGATACACACCGCATAATGGGCGCCGCGCCACAAGCTCGACCGTCCGGCCCCCGGTGCACAACACCCACGGGCAACGCGACCCACCCGCCGTGTTTGACTCCCTGGATTCCTGTCCCCATGCCCTCTCCTGCAGACCCCGGGCCCGAGGCTGAGCGCCCCGGCCCCGCCGCGCCGTCCGGCGACGAACCGCGCTCGCTGCGCATCGAAGACTGGCTCACCGTGCTCGTCATGGCGGCCCTGGCCCTCATCACGTTCGCCAATGTGCTGGTGCGCTACTTCACCGACACCTCGTTCGCCTGGACCGAAGAAATCTCGGTCTTCCTGATGATTGCCCTGGCCCTGGTCGCCGGCTCCGCCGCCGTGGCCCGCGACCAGCACATCCGCATCGAGTACTTCGCCGAAGGCGGCTCGGCCGCGCGCCGCAAACTGCTGGCGCGCTTCGGTGCCCTCACGGTGGCCCTGCTGTTCGGCGTGATCGCCGTGCTGAGCGTGCGCGTGGTCTGGGACGACTACCGCTTTGGCGAGACCTCGCCCGGCATCGGCGTGCCGCAGTGGTGGTATTCGGTGTGGCTGCCGGTCCTCTCGGCGCTCATCACCTGGCGCGCCATCGGCCTGTTCATCCGCCGTGGCCGCAGCGCCCCGCCCGCCGAGCACCACGAAAGCATCTCCCTATGATCGCCACCCTGCTGTTCGTGGCCTTCCTGGCCATGATGTTCGTCGGTGTGCCGATTGGCGCCGCGCTCGGCCTGGCCGGCGCCGCCGCGATCGCGCTGGCCAATGCCGACAGCCAGTGGTTCGGCCTGCTGGCCGTGCCGCAGAACTTCTATGCGGGCCTGGGCAAATACCCGCTGCTGGCGATTCCGATGTTCGTGCTGGTCGGCTCGATCTTCGACCGCTCGGGCGTGGCGCTGCGCCTGGTGAACTTCGCGGTCGCCATCGTCGGGCGCGGTCCCGGCATGCTGCCGCTGGTGGCGATTGCCGTGGCCATGTTCCTCGGCGGCATCTCGGGTTCGGGCCCGGCGAACGCGGCCGCCGTGGGCGGCGTGATGATCGCCGCCATGTCGCGCGCCGGCTACCCGCCCTCGTTCTCGGCCAGCGTGGTGGGGGCCGCCGCGGCCACCGACATCCTGATCCCGCCGTCGGTCGCCTTCATCATCTACTCGGTGCTGGTGCCGGGCGCTTCGGTGCCCGCGCTGTTTGCCGCCGGCATGATTCCGGGCATCCTGGCCGGCATTGCGCTGATCGTTCCCGCCGTCTGGATGTCGCGCAAGCACAAGATGGGCGCGCTCGAATCGAGCATGCCCCGCCCCCCGTTCTGGAAAAGCCTGCGCGAAGCCCTCTGGGGCCTGGCCGCGCCGGTGCTGATCCTGGGCGGCATGCGCGCGGGCTGGTTCACGCCGACCGAGGCCGCCGTGGTCGCGGTGTTCTATGGCCTGTTCGTCGGCATGGTGGTCCACCGCACCATCGCCGTGCGCGACCTGTTCCCCATCCTGCGCGAATCGGGCGAGCTCTCGGCCGTGATCCTGATCGTGGTGTCGCTGGCCGGCATCTTTGCCTATTCCCTGTCCACGCTCGGCGTGATCGACCCGGTGGCCAACGCCATCGTGAACTCGGGCCTGGGCGAATACGGCGTGCTCGCGCTGCTGATCCTGCTGCTGGTCACGGTGGGCATGTTCCTCGACGGCATCTCGATCTTCCTGATCTTCGTGCCGCTCCTGCTGCCGATCATGAACCACTACCACTGGGACCCGGTGTGGTTCGGCGTGATCCTGACGCTCAAGGTGGCCCTGGGCCAGTTCACGCCGCCGCTGGCCGTGAACCTGATGGTGTCGTGCCGCATCGCCGGCGTGCGCATGGAGTCCACCGTGCGCTGGGTCGGCTGGATGCTGGTCGCCATGTTCCTCGTCATGGTGCTGGTGATTGCCTTCCCGCCGCTGGCCCTGTGGCTGCCCGCCCGACTCGGTTATTGATAAAAACTGGCCGCAGAGCCCGTCAGATAAGCGCCATAAGCTACTTTTTTCATAGCAAGGAGAACCCATGAAACTGCGCACCTTCCTCACCACCGCCGTGGCCGCTGCGGCCGCACTGGCCTTGACCGCGCCTGCCGCCCTGGCACAAACCGCCTACAAGAGCGAATACCGCATGTCGCTGGTGCTGGGCACCGCCTTCCCCTGGGGCAAGGGCGGTGAACTCTGGGCCAACAAGGTGCGCGAGCGCACCAATGGCCGCATCAACATCAAGCTCTACCCCGGCGTCTCGCTGATCCAGGGCGACCAGACGCGCGAATTCTCGGCGCTGCGCCAGGGCGTGATCGACATGGCGATCGGCTCGACCATCAACTGGTCGCCCCAGGTCAAGCAGCTCAACCTGTTCTCGCTGCCCTTCCTGATGCCCGACTACGCCGCCGCCGATGCGCTCACGCAGGGCCCGGTCGGCAAGAGCCTGTTCCAGACGCTGGACAAGGCCGGCGTGGTGCCGCTCGCCTGGGGCGAGAACGGCTACCGCGAGATCTCCAACTCCAAGCACGCCATCAAGACGCCGGCCGACCTCAAGGGCCTGAAAATCCGCGTCGTCGGCTCGCCGCTGTTCCTTGACACCTTCACCGCGCTGGGCGCCAACCCCACGCAGATGAGCTGGGCCGACGCGCAGCCCGCGATGGCCAGCAGCGCCGTCGACGGGCAGGAGAACCCGATGTCGGTCTACATGGCCGCCAAGCTCTACACCGTGGCGCAAAAGCACGTGACGATGTGGGGCTACATCAACGACCCGCTGGTCTTCGTCGTCAACAAGGACATCTGGAACAGCTGGACCCCGGCCGACCGCGAGATCGTCAAACAGGCCGCCATCGACGCCGGCAAGGAGCAGGTGGCGATTGCCCGCAAGGGCATGGTCGAGGCCGACAAGCCGCTGCTCAAGGAAGTGGCCAGCCACGGCGTGACCGTGACCCAGCTCAGCGCGGCCGAGCGCGAAGCCTTCGTCAAGGCCACGCGCCCCGTGGTCGAGAAGTGGAAGGGCCAGATCGGCGCCGACCTGGTGAACCTCGCAGAAAAGTCGATCGCCGAGCGCAAGCGCTGAGCCGAGCAAGCGGGCAGTGCTTCCAGTGGCTTTAGGTCAAGCCCCTGGAAGCCTCTTGATGGCTTGAAGGCTGGAGTTTCGGATACGTCACTCCCAGGCCATCCTTCCATACAGTCACGTGCTTTTGCTGCTGGAGTAAGGCGCAGACTTGATCGGCTGTCACCGTATGGCTTGCGGCAGCGCTGATGTGGGTTGCAATCAATTTCAGCAGCCCCGCGTGGCGCCTGGGCTTGTTGCTGGGCATTTTTTTGAGGCTGCTCAGCACGCGCTGTGCAATCTGTAACGCCGTGGATGTAGCGGCGACCTTTTCGGGCACCGGCACCACGGGCTTGCCTGGTGTTGGCGCCTTCTTTGTTGCTGGCTTGGCCTGTGCAGTCTTTGGCACGGCCACTGGCTTGTTGTCAGCGACCGGACGCTGCACAGGGATGGAACATACAGTCGCTGTCGCTATTGGAGGAGCCCACATTGCAGCGGGCGCAGGTGACGGTTTACGCTCTTTAGTTTCGTTCGCAGGCGCGCGCGCAATGCCCAGGCTGCGCCCCTGTACCAGTTGACAGGCCCGCAAGGCGAGCGCGGCCTTGTCAGACACCGGCTCATGGATCAGTGACTCTATGAGCACTTGCCAGCTGGCTTGCTCCACCGGCCGATGTTGCGGCGCAAGCTGGCGCAGATGCACGATGCTTCGCCAGGCAATCTGAGCGGCAGATGGATCGAGGGCAGGCATCGGCGCCACTGTGACAACACAGAGCGGCGCAGACATTGATGCCAACTTGCGCCGGTGCCCAGGCGCCGGGGTGGCTTGGGGTTTCGCGGGCAGCGCAACCGGCGCTTGGGGTGGCCTGACAAACTCGCGCCGCTGCGCATCAAAGCCCAACTCACGCGCATGCGCCAGCATGGCGTCATATCCTTTGTCATTCGACACCACGACAAACTGCTCTTGCGGCTGGCGTGCCGAGATGTAGCCCATGTAGTAACTAAGATGAAAATCCAGAGCATTCTTGCCACCCCCCGACCGGGGCACCAAAGTGACTTTGCTGGCGCCATAGGCTAGTTGATGGCTGGAGGCATCCACCTTTTGTGCTGGGCCGTGGAACAGCCACACATCGGAGCTCTCGGGCACCAATGCACGCAACTCTGGCCCCCTGGGCTGCACATTTTCCCAATCGACCAGCAAATGCGCTTTAGGGCCTTGCACTGGTTTCTCGGGGTGCTTGGCCGGATACTTTTGCGCGTTCTTGAGCAGCTTGTGCTCCACGGCTTGCTCCACATCCACACCCGTGCGGTCTGCCAGTTGCAGCAAGTACAGCAGTACGTCGGCTATCTCATCGCCGACACGCTCCTTGTCGGCAGCCTCCCGCGTGAGCGTGTGGGACTGCTCCGTGGTCAGCCACTGGAACAGCTCCAGCAGCTCTGCCGCTTCCACCATCAGCGCCATCGCCAGATTTTTGGGGGAATGGAAAGGTTGCCAGTCTCGCGCGGCAGCAAAGTCGCGCAACCGAGATTGCAGGACTTTCAAATCCATGTCACATGCCCAGGGACTTGAGCAGCTCGTCGGTCTCGCTCAGGGGCCGCGCGGGCGCTGGTGTGGGTTCAGGCGCGGGCGCAGGGGCTGCGTTCGCGTCGTGGTGCGCCTGGGCCATGAGCGCATCGGGGTCGGGCACTTCCTGTGGCTCGAAGTCGTAGAGCTTGATGAACTCGGTGCGGTCGATCGCGAGCTCCAGGTAGAAGATGTGGTTGGCGCCGGTGTAGAAGGTCACGCGGCGTGCCTCGGGCTGGTCGAGGTTGGCGTCCACGCTCAGCTGCACCTGTTTGCCCAGCGCCAGCATCTTGGGCTGGTTCTGCGTGATGTGCGTCTGCAGCTCACGCCGCACCTTGCCGGTGAAGTCGCCGACCACCTGGTTCATCAGCTCGCCCATCACGTTGCTGACCTCGTCGGAGGTGAATGAGCTGGCCAGGTCGCTCTTGGACATGCCCATGCTGAGCATGTAGCGCTCGTACAGCTCCATGGCCGCGGCGGCCGAGAAGTTGATGATGACCAGCCCCGAAAAGCCGCCATCGAACAGCACGAAACAGCCGATGTCGGGCTTCAGGCAGGTCTTGGTGATGCGCTGCACCATGGCCGAATAGTGGATCTGGCTCTCGGTGGCCACCGTGAGCACGCGCGTGACCGAATTGCACAGGCTGATCAACAGGTCTTCGGTGCCGTAGACGACGGGGGGTTTCTGCGTGCTCATAAAGGGGGTTGTGCGCGGTGCGTTGGATGAAGGAAAAGGGGATTTTTGTACCACAGCGGCCGCCTGGCGCTCTTTTTTGTATAGCTGCATGCGCTGGCTCTGACAGCATTTCAGGCACATTCAAGGCTGAAACCGTTGCACATCAAGCGTCTGAAGCTATCAATGGCATAGCGCCCGCTGCGCTGCCGCCGTCGGCCTCGCCGCTTTGCTGCAGCGCCCACATGCTGGCATAGCGCCCGTTGCGCGCCAGCAGCTGGGCATGCGTGCCGCGCTCGGCGATCTGGCCCGCGTCCATCACCAGAATCTCGTGCGCGTCGACCACGGTGGACAGGCGGTGCGCGATCAGCAGCGTGGTCTTGTTGTGCGCGGCGCTCTGCAGCTCGGCCTGGATGGCGCGCTCGTTGGCGCTGTCCAGCGCCGACGTGGCCTCGTCGAAGATCAGGATCGGCGGGTTCTTCAGCAGCGTGCGCGCGATCGCCACGCGCTGCTTCTCGCCGCCCGAGAGCTTGAGCCCGCGCTCGCCGACCTGGGTCGCGTAGCCCAGCGGCGTGGCGGCAATGAAGCCGTGGATGCGCGCCGCGCGCGCGGCCGCCTCGACCTCGGCCTGGCTTGCGCCCGGGCGGCCGTAGGCGATGTTGTAGGCCACGGTGTCGTTGAACAGCACCGTGTCCTGCGGCACGATGCCAATCGCCTGGCGCACGCTGGCCTGCGTCACGCTGCGGATCTCCTGCCCGGCGATGGTGATGCGGCCCTGCTGGATGTCGTAGAAACGGAACAGCAGCCGCGCCAGCGTCGATTTGCCCGAGCCCGACGGCCCGACCACGGCCACGGTCTTGCCGGCCGGAATCTCGAAGCTGATGCCGCGCAGGATGGGGCGCGCGGGGTCGTAGGCGAAGTGCACGTCCTCAAAGCGCACCGTGGGCTGCGCAAGCCCCGTGAGCGCCTGCGCGCCGAGCGCGTCGGCCACCTCGCGCTCGCGGTCCATGAGCGTGAACATCTTGTCGAGGTCGGTCAGGCTCTGCTTGATCTCGCGGTAGATCACGCCGAGGAAATTGAGCGGAATGTAGAGCTGGATCATGAAGGCGTTGACCATGACCAGATCGCCGAGCGTCATGCGCCCGTCGACGACGCCCTGCGTGGCGCGCCAGAGCATGGCGACCAGGCCGATGCCGATGATCAGCTGCTGGCCGGTGTTGAGCGCCGACAGCGAGGTCTGCGCCTTCAGCCGCGCGGTGCGCAGCCGCTGCAGGCTCTCGTCGTAGCGGCGGGCCTCGAACGCTTCGTTGTTGAAGTACTTGACGGTCTCGTAGTTGAGCAGCGAATCGACCGCCTTGCTGTGCGCGGCCGAGTCGAACTCGTTGGCCTGGCGGCGGAACTGCGTGCGCCACTCGGTCAGCACCACGGTGAAGGTGATGTAGCAGGCCAGCGCCGCCAGCGTGATCCAGGCGAACCAGGCGTCAAAGCGCACCGCCAGGATGGTCAGCACCATGAACACCTCGATCAGCGTGGCGCCGATGTTGAACAGCGTGAACGAGATCAGCGACTCGATGCCGCGCACGCCGCGCTCGATGTCGCGCGTCATGCCGCCGGTCTGGCGCTCGAGGTGAAAGCGCAGCGAGAGCGCATGCAGGTGCTCGAAGGTCTGCAGCGCGATCGAGCGCGCCGCGCCATGCGTGGCCTTGGAAAACACCAGCTCGCGCAGCTCGGTGAACAGCGAGGTCGACAGCCGCAGCAGCCCATAGGCCAGCAGCAGGCCCACCGGCACCACCAGCACGGTGGCCGGGTCGCCGGGCTTGAGCGCCATCGCATCGACCAGGTTCTTGAGCAGCACCGGCACGCCCACGTTGGCCAGCTTGGCGCCGACCATGAAGACGATGGCGATGACCACGCGCCACTTGTACTGCCACAGGTAGGGCAGCAGGCGCGACAGCGTCGCCCAGTCGGAGCGTTTGGACGCGGAATTTTCGGGGGAAGGGGGCGCAGACAGCTCGCCGTGGTGGCGCATAAGGGACAATTCCGAGGTTGCTTTGACCCCGATTGTGCCCATGCCCGATTTCCTGACCCTTCCCGCGCCCGCCTTGCCCAGCCACCACGAGTTGGTACTCAAGGTGATTCCGATGCCCGCCGACAGCAACGCCAATGGCGACATTTTTGGCGGCTGGGTGATGGCCCAGGTCGATCTGGCCGGCTCGGTGCTGCCGGCGCGCTACATCCAGGGCCGCATGGCGACGGTGGCGGTGAACGAATTCATCTTCAAGCAGCCGGTGCGCGTGGGCGACCTGCTGTCGTTCTTTTCGCATGTGACCCGTGTCGGGCGCACCTCCATCACGGTGGAAGTCGAGGTCTACGCCGAGCGCCGCTTTGCCGCGCTCGGCGAGTACGTCAAGGTCACCGAGGCGCGCCTGACCTATGTGGCGATCGACGCCGAAGGCCGGCCACGGCCGCTGCCCCAGCGCCTGCAGGCCTGAGGCGCCGGCACGGCTCAGGCGCCTGCCTGGCCCGTGTGCTGGGGCGCCAGGCCCAGCATCTGCCGCGCCTCCTGCGGCGTGGCGACCGCGCGCCCGGCCTCGCGCGCGCACCGGGCGAGCTGCGCGATCAGCGGCGCGTTGGACTGCACCTGGGTTCCGTCGGGCAGGTAGAACGTGTCTTCGAGGCCGCTGCGCAGGTGGCCGCCGAGCTCGGCCACCCGGCGGTGCACGGGCCAGATTTCAGCCCGACCGATCACGGTGGCCTGCCACGGCGCGTCCTGGATCTTGAGCTTGAGCAGGATCGGCAGCAGGTCCGGGTCGGCGGGCATGCCCGACGCGACGCCCATGACGAAGTTGTAGGCGGGCAGGCCCCGGTACATGCCGGTCTGCACGTACATCTCGACGCAGCGCACGATGCCGACGTCGAAGCACTCGAATTCGGGCAAGGTGCCGGTCTCGGCCATCGCGTCCAGAAAGTCCTGGACCTTGGCCGGCGGGTTGTCGAACAGCATCGGCGGCCAGGCCCAAGCGCCGTTGCTGCGCACCTTCAGGTAGTTGAGCGAGCCGGCGTTGCAGGCCGCCATCTCGGGGCGCGTGGCGCGCAGGCAGTCGATCGGCCCCTGGGTGTGCGGCCCGACCACGCCGGTGCTCTGGTTGACGATGAGGCCGGGGCAGGCCTCGCGCATGGCCTGCGTGCAGTCCAACGCTAGCTGCGGGTCCCAGCTCGGCAGGTGGCCCCGGCCGGCGGATTGCTGGCGGAAGTGCACATGCACCACCGCAGCGCCCGCGTCCACAGCGCGGCGCGCCTCGTGCGCGAGCTGTTCGGGCGTGACCGGCACGTGGTGCTGCGCCGGGTCGGTCAGCACGCCGGTGATGGCGCAGGTGAGGATGGCTTTGTCGGACACGTGAATGCTCCTTTTTATATAGCTATCTGCGCTGACTCCATCAGCGCCAGAGACACTTTTTGTTCATATTCCCCATCCGCGCGCCGCGCGCGGATGGCCGGCGCTGCCGTGCCGCTTCCACCGCGGGCGGGTGCGGCGTCATGCGGGGGCCTGCGCCGTCAGGGCTACCGCAAAGCGCACCAGCAGCTGGCCGGGCGCGACCTGCTGGCCGGCGCGGACCAGCACCTCGGCCACCGTCGCGGCCGCCGTGCCCGCCAGGCGGTGCTCGAGCTTCATCGACTCGAGCACCACGGCCGCCTCGCCCGCCGCGAGCGCCTGGCCGGCCACGGCCGCCACCTGCACCACGCGGCCATTGAACGGCGCGCGCA